>NZ_MUFH01000165.1:0-5725 GCF_001996115.1 Salinivibrio sp. MA427 | reverse complement strand
ATATGAAATGCAGCAAACCTTTAACGCCCCTTGCATGCGCTATTTTATCGGCGATGTGCGTGATGGCGATCGTTTAATGCAAGCGATGCAAGGTATTGACTATGTGATTCATGCCGCTGCACTTAAGCAGGTACCTGCCGCCGAATACAACCCGATGGAGTGTATCAAAACCAACATTCACGGTGCAGAGAATGTGATTCGAGCCGCGATTGCCAACGGGGTCGAAAAGGTGATTGCGCTCTCGACCGATAAAGCCGCCAGCCCCAATAATCTCTATGGCGCCACCAAACTGTGTTCAGATAAATTGTTTGTCGCCGCTAACAATATGACCGGGGGCCAAAAGACACGTTTTTCAGTGGTGCGCTATGGCAATGTGGTCGGCTCACGCGGCTCTGTGGTGCCTTTGTTTAAGAAAAAGGCAGCGGAAGGCGCGGAGCATTTGCCCATTACTCACCCTGAAATGACCCGCTTTTGGATTACCTTGCAGCAAGGGGTGGATTTTGTGCTGAAAAACTTTTCGCGCATGTATGGCGGAGAAATATTTGTTCCTAAGATCCCATCGGTTCGCCTGACGGATCTCGCCAGCGCCTATGCCCCGAATACCCCCGTCAAGGTGATAGGCATTCGCCCCGGCGAAAAAATGCATGAAGTGATGTGTCCGGCTGACGATGCGCATCTGACGCTCGAATTTGCCGATCATTACGTGATTTGCCCCACCATTAAGTTCTACGATGCCGATGATGACTATCGAGAAAATGCGTTGGGTGAGAAAGGACAGCCCGTGCCAGAAGGGTTTGAGTATCAATCAGGCACTAACCCAGATGTGTTAACCGTCGAGGCTATTTTGCAACTCGACACCGAGCAGTAAAGGAGTATGGCGTTGATCCCATACGGAAAGCAGCATCTTAGCGAGCAAGACTGTGCCGCTGTGCTTGAGGTGCTAAAAAGTGATTATCTGACGCAAGGCCCGCAAGTTCCGGCTTTTGAAGCCGCCGTCGCCGAACTCACCGGGGCTGCGCATGCGGTCGCCGTTAATAGCGCGACATCTGCCCTGCATCTGGCTTGTCTGGCGTTAGGACTGGGCCCAGGCGATCGTTTATGGACCTCCCCCATCACCTTTGTCGCGTCAGCCAATTGTGGCCGATACTGTGGTGCTGAGGTGGACTTTGTCGATATCGACCCGAACACACGTAATCTATGCCCCCAGCAGCTCGCGAAAAAGCTGGCACAAGCGGCCGCTACTCACAGCTTACCCAAAGTGCTGGTGGTGGTGCATATGGCCGGTGTCAGTGCGCCAATGGCCGAGATTGCCGCGCTCGCCAAGCGTTATCAGGTAGCCATTATTGAGGATGCGTCACATGCGATGGGCGCCTACTATCAAGGCGCGACGGTGGGTGGATGCCAGTACAGCGATATTAGCGTGTTTAGTTTTCATCCGGTCAAAGTGGTTACCGCGGGAGAGGCTGGGGTTGCCACCACCCAAAGTGCCACATTGGCGAAAGCACTGCGTCAGTTGCGTAGCCACGGGATCACCCGTGACGCAGAAGATAGCCACGCTAGTTTACCGCCTTGGGGTTATGAGCAGCATACATTGGGGATGAACTATCGCCTCTCGGATATTCATGCCGCGCTTGGCCGTTCACAATTAACCCAGCTTCGTTCCTTTATCGCCAAACGGTTTGCACTCGCCGAGCGTTACCATCAGGCACTGGCGGATTTGCCCGTCAAGCGGCCCGTTTTAGATCCCGAGTCGGCATGGCATTTGTATTTGATTGAGCTTGAGCACGCCGATACACGCCGCGCCGTTTTTGAAGCAATGCGTGCGCAAGGCATTGGCGTGAACGTGCACTATATTCCCGTGCATACGCAACCTTACTATCAGGCACTGGGCTTCCAACACGGAGACTTCCCGCTTGCCGAGCAGTATTACGCGGGCGCACTCACTTTGCCGCTTTACCCCGATTTAACCGAGCAGCAGCAAGATACAGTGATTGCTGCGCTACAAAAAGCCATTGAGGACGCGTGACCGATGAATGTATGTATTATTCCCGCCCGAGGTGGCAGCAAACGCATTCCGGGCAAGAACCTCAAACTGTTTAACGGTGCGCCCATTATCACTTATGCCATTGCGACCGCACGTCAAAGTGGGCTATTCGATCGCGTCTTGGTTTCCACCGATTGCGACGACATTGCTAATGTGGCGCGCGATGCCGGGGCTGAAGTGCCTTTTGTACGTCCCGCCGAGATTGCCGGCGATCACGCCACGACCTTGGATGTGCTTGAGCATGCGATCCAGTGGCTTAACCCGTTGCCACTGCAAACGCCTTTGCAAGCGGTATGCTGCCTGTATGCTACCACCCCCTTTGTCACCGCGGATGACTTGCGCCAAGGCTTAGCGTTACTGGATGGTGACACCGTCAAATACAGTTTTGCCGCCACCCGCTACGCCTTTCCGATTCAGCGCAGTATTCACGTCGATGCCGATGGCAGTGTCAGCATGTTATGGCCCGAGCATTTCACTACGCGCTCCCAAGACTTACAACCGGCGTACCACGATGCGGGAATGTTTTACTGGGGCACGCCAAGTGCGTTTTTAGCGCGCGAGCCGGTTTTTGCCCCTCACTCGAAAGCCGTGTTGATCCCTCATTACCGCGTGCAAGACATTGATGAGCCGGATGACTGGCTACGCGCCGAACTAATGTATCAACTGTTGGAGCAACAAGCCTTGCTATGAGCCATATTGCCATTCGAGTCGATGCCTCCCAAGCGATAGGTACCGGCCACATCAGCCGCATGCATGTGTTGGCTAGCATGCTACAAGGGTCTGGCCATCAGGTGACCTTAGTGTGTCGCGACTTGCCCGGCAATTTGATAGCAGTCAGCCATGAACAAGGCTTAACGGTGGCGGTGTTGCCTGCTCCCAAAAACTCGCTTAGCAACACCGATTGGCTTGGTGTGAGCCAGCGGCAAGATGCCGAAGAGGCAACCGCATGCGTGGCTAACCAGCCGGTGGATTTGATGGTGGTGGATCATTACGCCCTCGATGTCCGCTGGGAGCAATCAATTCACACCCAATTAGGCTGTCCGGTGATGGTGGTCGATGATTTAGCCAATCGGCCCCACGATTGCGCGTTTTTGCTCGATCAAAATCCTTGGCCTGATTTCACCACGCGCTACGTGTCACAGCTTGTAAATCCACAGACCCGATGCTTACTGGGGCCCGAATATGCACTATTGCGTCCAGCATTTGCCGCCTTACATCAGTCTCCGCCGCCGCGAGAAGATAAGGTGATCGCCTTTTTCTCCGGCACGGACCCGACCGGTGAAAGCCGCAAGCTCGTGGACGCGGTCAAACACCTAGAAGCCGTTCAACACCTAGAAGAAGAGCAAAAGCTCGATAGGCTGCCTTTCTCGCTATTAATTGTCACCGGCCGGCGTAACCCAGACCGCGATGCATTGTGTAAAGAGCCTGTCCCCGATGGGGTTAGCGTGGTGGAAGCACTGTCGGACTTTGATGCCCACATGGCACAGGCACGCTATGCGTTTGGGGCGGCCGGTGTGACCGCCATTGAGCGCAGCTGCTTGGGGGTCCCGAGCACCTTGGTGTGTGTGGCGGAAAACCAACACGCCATGGCCGAGTATCTCGCCGGACAACCGGGCTATCAATACTTAGGACGCGGTGAGCACACCCGCTGGCAAGATTACGCGTCTGCACTGCAGCACCTTGCGGCAAACTGGTATCAGCTTCCTACTCTGCCAGCGATCACCGATGGAAAAGGCGCAGAGCGCGTGGTCGCGGCCTTGGAGCATGACTTATGCAACTAATTTTTAAAGCGGTGAGTCACGCGGACAGTGATACCTTATGGCATTGGCGCAATCGTCCCGCTGTWCGCCAGTTTATGTACACTCAGCATGAAATTAGCCATGATGAGCACAAGGCATGGTTCAGCCATATGCTTGCCAACACGCACCGTTATTTCTATATCGTCTACAAGCGCGTAGACAGCCAACCAAACACCCCGCTTGGCGTGGTCAACCTTGAACTCGATAGCGAGAATAGGACAAGTGCGACCTGGGCTTTTTATGCGGCCCCAGATGCACCGCGTGGCAGCGGCGCACTCATGGAATTTGGCGCATTAAGTTTAGCATTTGAGACCTTGGGTGTGACCCAGTTGAACTGTGAAGTGCTCAGTCATAACCAGGGAGTGGTTCGGCTACATCAACGCTTTGGCTTTCGTGAAACGCCGCAAAGTCGGCAACGCACCTTTTCCCTGCCTGAGGGAAAAACAGTCGAGATTGTGTGCCTGTCTTTGTCCGCTGATGAGTGGCAGCAAGGCGCCAGCGCCCTTCAAACCAAACTGAATATCGATGCGGTTTATGAACAACGACATTAAGATTGCAGGCCGTTTGATCGGTCCCCAGCATCCTCCCTATATCATTGCCGAAATGTCGGCCAACCATAATGGTAGCCTTGAGCTTGCCAAGCAAACCCTTTCCATGGCCAAAGTCTGCGGTGCCGATGCGGTCAAAATGCAAAGCTATACCGCCGATACCATTACCCTTGATTGCGACCACGATGAATTTCAGATCAAAGGCGGACTGTGGGATGGTYATAGTCTCCACCAACTATATCGCTGGGCACAAACCCCGTTTGAGTGGCACAAGCCGTTATTTGATCACGCGAGAAAAGAAAGCATCACCTTATTCTCCTCCCCTTTTGATTGCTCCGCGATTGACTTGCTCGAAGATCTTAACGCCCCCGCCTATAAAATTGCCTCGTTCGAGGCGATTGATTTGCCCTTGATTCGCTATGCCGCGCAAACCGGTAAACCGATGATCATCTCAACCGGCATGGCTGACGAGACAGAGATTGACGAGGCAGTGGCGACTGCCCGTGATAACGGCTGTCGTGAGCTGGTGTTGCTTCATTGTATCAGCGCCTACCCCGCGCCAATTGAACAAAGCCATCTGCGAACCATTCCAACCTTAGCCAGCCGCTATCAAACATTGGCGGGTTTATCCGATCATTCGCTGACCAATACCGCCGCGATCGCAGCCGTGGCACTCGGCGCGTGCGTGATTGAAAAACATGTGATGCTCTCTGAAAATTCGGGAGGCCCAGATGCTGCTTTCTCGCTCACGCCACCTGCACTCAGTGCGCTTTGTGAGCAAACCCACGCGGCGTGGCAAGCGTTAGGAGAAAGCGCCCTCACCACCCGAGAGGCCGAGTCGAGCAACCGTCAATTTAGACGCTCTTTGTATGTATGTCAGGATATCGCGCCCGGAGAGAAACTAACGGCGGATAATGTGCGCAGTATTCGTCCTGGCTTTGGGTTGGCGCCGAAACACTATGATGCCGTGATCGGAAAACGCGCGACACGCGCGTTAACCAAAGGCACCGCGTTGTCGTGGGAGGATATAAACTGATTGTCTGAGTGGATCATTCCCGAGACCACAAACAAAAAAACCCGGCGAGTGAGCCGGGTTTTATCATCGTGCGATAATACTATTATTACATTTGCGCAATCATGTCGTCTGCAAACTCAGAGCACTTACGTAGGCTCGCACCTTCCATTTGACGCTCGAAGTCATATGTCACAGTTTTGTTGGCGATGGTTTTTTCCATTGATTTGATCACCAGATCAGCGGCTTCAAACCAGCCCATGTGACGCAGCATCATTTCTGCTGACAGGATAAGCGAACCTGGGTTTACCTTGTCTTGGCC
>NZ_MUFH01000164.1:0-5740 GCF_001996115.1 Salinivibrio sp. MA427 | reverse complement strand
GAGCCATTGGGTTAGCGCCCGCTGTTTAGATTTATCCATATCATCTTATTATTCTATCAAAGCCTGTCAACAGGCCGGGCAGGCCATCGAATGATAGCCTGCATGAGCGCGAGAAATTACTGATTCGCGAGTGCGTCGAGATAACGCTCGGCATCTAGAGCCGCCATACAGCCGGTCCCTGCAGAGGTAATCGCTTGACGGTATACGTGGTCCATGACATCACCAGCCGCAAATACGCCTTCGACGCTTGTCTGGGTTGCATTGCCACTTAGGCCTGATTCAACCTGGATATAGCCGTTTTCCATTTTCAGCTGGTCAGCAAAGATGTCTGTGTTAGGTTTATGGCCAATCGCAACAAAAACACCCATCACATCAAGGGTTTCGGTCTCATTGCTTTGTGTGTCTTTTAAGCGCGCTTGTGTCACGCCCATTTCATCGCCCAACACTTCATCCAATACCCGGTTAGTGTGCAGGACAATATTACCGTTCTTCACTTTGTCCATCATACGATCGACCAGAATTTTCTCAGCACGGAAGGTATCGCGACGATGGACAACATGCACTTCAGAGGCGATGTTAGAAAGGTATAAGGCTTCTTCGACTGCCGTATTACCGCCACCAATTACCGCCACTTTTTGGTTGCGATAGAAAAAGCCATCACAGGTCGCACAGGCGGATACGCCACGTCCCTTGAACGCGTCTTCAGATGGTAAGCCAAGGTATTGCGCAGATGCCCCCGTTGAAATAATCAAGGCATCGCAAGTGAACTCGCCGTTGTCGCCTTTTAGGCGGAAAGGGCGTGAGGATAAATCCACGTCATTGATGTGATCAAAAATAATCTCGGTATCGAATTTTTCTGCGTGGGCTTTCATGCGATCCATTAATGCGGGACCGGTCAGTCCTTCCGGATCGCCAGGCCAGTTTTCAACATCCGTGGTGGTGGTCAGCTGACCCCCTTGTTGCATGCCTGTTACCATAACAGGGTTTAAATTGGCACGAGCCGCGTAAACAGCCGCGGTGTAGCCCGCTGGGCCTGAACCAAGAATCAATAGGTTCGCATGCTTAATGTTACTCATTCACGTCTCCGAGCAGGAAAGAGGTTCGTTTTTTTGAATGGAGTGATTGTAGGTAAATTGGAAGGCTAAAGAAAGGGCACCGTGATGGTGCCCTCTATTTCTATCATTGATATTGCCGATTAATGGGCTGACTTCAGCGCATCCAGGGCATCAACGTATGGAAGATCAAAGCCTTCGGCCACTTCTTTGATGGTAACGTGGCCACTGATCACGTTAAGACCGTTACGCAAGTGCTCATCTTGAACTAAAGCATCGCGATATCCCTTGTTCGCCAGCTTCACAATGTAGGGCAGTGTTGCGTTATTTAAGGCAACCGTCGAGGTGCGCGCGACAGCGCCAGGCATGTTTGCCACACAGTAGTGGACAACATCATCAACGATGTAGGTTGGGTCAGCGTGGGTCGTTGCATGTGAGGTCGCGAAACAGCCACCTTGGTCGATAGCGACATCGACAACCGCAGCGCCTGGTTTCATTCGCTTGATATGGTCTTCGTTGACCAGTTTCGGTGCAGCAGCACCTGGGATAAGGACAGCACCGATAACTAAATCAGCGTTAAGTACGTGCTGGTCTAATGTTTCCTCGGTTGAGTAGACGACTTTGGCGCGGCCTTGGAATTCTTCGTCCAAGCGACGCAATGTATCGACATTTTTATCCAAAATAGTGACGTCAGCTCGGAGGCCAACCGCCATGCGCGCGGCGTTTGAGCCAACCACGCCACCGCCAAGTACGACGATTTTAGCGGGTTCGACACCAGGAACACCACTGAGCAGCATGCCCGAACCGCCGTGTGATTTTTCTAACGCTTGTGCACCTGCTTGAATAGACATACGGCCGGCGACTTCAGACATTGGCGCTAATAGTGGCAATCGACCTTTAGAATCTGTTACCGTTTCATAGGCAATGCAGATAGCTTTACTTTTAATTAAGTCTTCTGTTTGCGGAAAATCTGGTGCAAGATGCAAATAGGTGAACAAAATCTGTCCTTCGCGCAGCATGGCACGCTCGACAGCTTGCGGTTCTTTGACCTTGACGATCATGTCTGCTTTCGCAAATACGTCAGCGGCGGCAGGGAGAATGGATGCCCCAGCGGCTTTATAGTCATCGTCAGAGAAACCAATACCGTTACCTGCATTGGTTTCAACATAGACCGAGTGGCCGTGAGAAATAAGCTCACGGACACTTGCTGGAACCATACCCACGCGGTACTCATGGTTCTTGATTTCTTTTGGAACGCCAATGATCATGCTGTCACCTCTTGTTTATTTAGTGTTATCGGCTGGCTTGTTATTGAAATTGTCAATTTTCAGGCTAGTATAAAGGCAATAAACCAGCATTTGATGCTAAAGATTGTTTAGATGTTATTTAATTTGGTATATCTTTTTGCAAGGAAGTAACAAGGTGGAATAAAAAATGGTAGATACCAAAAACAAGCCCTCCAAGGAATTGGACCGTATTGACCGCAACATCCTAAATGAGCTCCAAAAGGATGGGCGAGTCTCCAACGTTGAGTTATCAAAACGTGTCGGTCTCTCTCCAACCCCCTGCCTAGAACGTGTGCGACGTTTAGAGCGTCAGGGCTATATTCTTGGCTACACGGCACAGCTTAATCCCCAGTATTTAGATGCATCACTGCTCGTTTTTGTGGAAATCACACTAAACCGTGGCGCACCTGACGTGTTTGAGCAATTTAATAAAGCGGTGCAGACACTAGAAGACATCCAAGAATGTTCGTTAGTGTCCGGTGATTTCGATTACCTACTTAAGACACGAGTAGCTGACATGTCGGCTTATCGCAAGTTATTGGGTGAAACCTTGCTACGTTTGCCCGGCGTGAATGACACACGCACTTACGTGGTAATGGAAGAGGTAAAACAAAGTAATCATCTGGTGATCCACACGCGTTAAGTGTTGGCCATAGGGTGAAGCAAAACATAACTAAAGCCGGGCATTGCGCTCGGCTTATTTTTTGTACGCCATGATTTAAAGAATGTGATATCTCGGTAAAGATTGAACGTAAACACGCATCATGCCTGCCGTCACGGCATGAATGTGATAAAGTCAGGGCAATCAGAGCAAGCCTCCATTCAGGGTGAGGAATGCGATTAACGAATAATATTAAACAGGTAATGATGGAGTTTTCTTTACGTCGAGAGCCGAAAACGGCTCAGCCGAAAGCGCGTTTAGATGGCGGTCAACGTTTAAAAGAGTGTGGATTCATCTTGGTCCTCGCCGCTGCTGTGTTTACCATGGTGGCATTGTTATCTTTTAATCCGGCTGATCCTTCGTGGTCGCAAACCGCGTGGCATGGTGACGTTCATAATGCGGCTGGCGCGATGGGTGCATGGATAGCAGACAGCTTTTTCTTCTCGTTTGGGATCTTGGCGTATCCATTACCCCCTGCTGTTATTCTTGGCGGTTGGGTTTTTTTGCGGCGGCGTGGTGATAATGAACCCATTAATTACACCATTATTGGCGCACGTCTATTGGGGCTTCTGGTCCTTTTCCTGACCAGTTGTTCGTTGGCTGATCTCAATTTTGATGACTTTTGGCATTTTTCATCGGGTGGCGTGATGGGAGATGTCACCAATAGCCTTGCTTTGCCCTTGTTTAATGTCTTAGGGACCACCTTGGTCATGTTGTTTGGCTGGGCGGCCGGTTTCACCTTATTCACGGGAATTTCATGGCTCACGATCGTGGATCACCTCGGCGCGGTGACGCTAAATGGTATCACCTGGCTGGTTAATCGCGTGCGTGGCGATACCCCGACACAACTTGGTGCGCCTGGCTCATCGGCCCCCGAGCACACAGACGTGACGCAATCGCGTGAGACTTGTGAACCGATGGAGCTGAGTGATTTACGTCGATTGACGCCGACATCGCCTGAGAAAGCGTCCGTTTCTGAGAAAAAATCGGTCGCTGAAAAAACGACAGCGACGGAAAAGGAAACCGTTGAGCACAGCGCGCATGAGAGTGAAAGGTCGATCATCTTTGGTGGACATGCCACCGCTGAGCAAGCCGGTTCGACGCAATCCGAATCCTCCCTGTCAGAGAGTGCGGATGAACCGGCATTGGGACAATGGCAAACCGCTGTTGCTGATGATGAGCCCTCTGCGTCGGTATTCAGCGCAGACACCGACTCAGACCCGCAAGCCCAAACACCGACTCAGCATGGTCGTGAGTCGGTCGCAACTTACGTGTCGACAGATTCAGAGCATTCAGAGACAAAGCTCTCAGAGACAAAGCATTCAGAGCCAGAGCACTTAGAGACAAAGCTCTCAGAAACAAAGCACTCAGAGTACGCTGATACTACCTATGGCAATCAAGATGGACTCTCGGAGCTAGAGCGCGCGGAGCAGGCAAGCAAGTTGGCCGATGATGACGAGGATCCTTTCCAAGAAACGATTCGCCAAGCACAAAAATCCCAACAGCAAGCGGCCGGGCTCGACCATCCTTTTTTAGTGAAAGATGAGCCCAATTTGCCTAAACCGGCAGAACCTTTTCCAACCCTCGATCTGTTGGATCCTGCGCGCCATACAGCGCAACAAGCCACGCGCGAAGAGCTAGAGCAAATTGCGCGCTTGGTTGAGGCGCGCTTGGAGGATTTTAAAGTGCAAGCACGCGTGGTGGGCGTGTATCCAGGGCCGGTGATCACGCGTTTTGAGCTTGATTTGGCGCCGGGCGTTAAGGTCTCACGAATTTCAGGTTTGTCTAAAGACTTAGCGCGTGCGCTATCAACCACCGCGGTGCGCGTGGTCGAGGTGATCCCAGGTAAACCTTATATTGGCCTTGAACTGCCGAACGAGCATCGCGAAACGGTGTTTATGTCAGAAGTGATTGGCAGTGAGCGATTTAAAAACAGCCAATCGCCGATCTCCGTAGTATTAGGAAATGACATTGCCGGCGAAGCCATTATTACCGATCTTGGCAAAGCACCGCATATGCTGGTGGCAGGGACGACAGGGTCGGGTAAATCTGTGGGCGTGAACGTGATGCTGGTTAGTATGCTCTATAAGGCGTCTCCTGAAGATGTGCGCTTTATCATGATCGACCCTAAAATGCTGGAGTTATCGGTCTATGAGGGCATTCCGCATTTGTTGTCAGAAGTTGTCACCGATATGAAAGATGCGGGGAATGCGCTGCGTTGGTGCGTGGGTGAGATGGAACGACGTTACAAGCTGATGTCAGCCCTTGGCGTGCGCAACCTTAAAGGTTTTAACGAAAAGGTCAAAGCAGCAGAAGCCGCGAATAATCCGATCCCTGACCCACTATGGAAATCGGGCGATAGTATGGATGAATCGGCGCCTAAACTGGAAAAACTGCCCTATATCGTGGTGGTGGTAGATGAATTTTCCGATCTCATGATGGTGGTTGGTAAAAAAGTCGAAGAGTTGATCGCACGATTAGCACAAAAAGCACGGGCCGCGGGTATTCACCTTGTGTTAGCCACCCAACGTCCTTCTGTTGATGTGATTACGGGGCTGATTAAAGCCAATATTCCAACGCGTATGGCGTTTACTGTCTCGACCAAAACAGACTCGCGCACCATCCTTGACCAAGGCGGCGCTGAGTCGTTGCTGGGAATGGGGGATATGCTCTTTATGCCGAATGGTTCCAACCATCCGATCCGCGTGCATGGTGCCTTTGTCAGTGATGAAGAAGTGCAT
>NZ_MUFH01000163.1:0-5765 GCF_001996115.1 Salinivibrio sp. MA427 | reverse complement strand
TATGAAGTGTGTCCATCATTTATAAATCAGTCATTATCACTACGGATGTTATGTGGCTGTTAATTCAGATGGCTTTATTCTATGCGTGATTTGCTTTAAAACAGAGGGAGTRGGAATAGCTTATATCTTTATGATATGAAGTGTGTTTTGTGTCTTGCCGCCGGGCAAGTGCTGGTAGTTAGATGAATGAATATCCGAGATGATTAGGCCTTTATGGTGTTTTCTTCTGTGATGTTGATTTTTTGTGAAATATTTGCCAGATTGGAATCGCATCTCTCCAAGGCGAGGCAGCCCCTTGTTTTGGTTAGCACGTTGATCGTCACCTTTTGACGATATCAAGGATGAAAAATGTCACTGCTAGAAGTTAATAACCTCCGAATAGAGTACCCGTCTCGCCATGGTGTCCACGCGGCCGTGACCTCGCTGTCATTAACGATTGAGCGTGGTGAGATTGTCGGCGTGGTCGGTGAGTCCGGCGCAGGTAAATCAACCGTTGGAAATGCGGTGATTGATTTACTTAGCCCTCCAGGACGCATTGCCAGTGGTGATGTGTACCTCGATGGTCAAAAAATATCGGGCCTGACACCCAATCAAATTCGCAAAGTGCGTGGCGATAAGATTGGCTTTATTTTTCAAGATCCCATGACCTCGCTGAACCCGTTATTTACTGTCGAGCAACAGCTGACAGAAACGATAATAACCAACCTTAATCTGACGTCCCAGCAAGCCTATCAGCGTGCGATAAGCCTGATGGAGCAAGTCGGGATCCCAGAGCCTGAGTTGCGTATTAAGCAGTATCCGCATCAATTTTCTGGTGGGATGCSTCAGCGCGTGGTGATTGCGGTCGCATTGGCCGGTGAGCCAGATTTAATTATCGCTGATGAGCCAACGACAGCATTGGATGTTTCGATTCAAGACCAAATTCTCAATTTGATTCGCGATTTATGCCAGCAGAAAAATGTGGGTTGTATGTTAGTGACCCACGATATGGGCGTAGTGGCGAATGTGACCGATCGTGTCGCGGTCATGTATCGAGGTGACTTAGTTGAACTTGGCACTACACAGCAAGTGTTGGGCGATCCGCAACATCCTTATACCCAAAGCTTAATCTCCGCCGTGCCACGTTCCGATATCAAACTGGAACGTTTTCCTTTGGTGAATTACATCGAAGAAGCAGGCGAAACCCTTGAGCTGGATGTGAAGAACCACTGGCTAGGACAAAGCCAAGACCAACGCGCTTACTCTGGCCCCTTGTTACAAGTAAAGGACGTCTCGTTGCGATTTGTGACCAAGGATTCGTTTTTTGCCAGCCGTCGCGAATATGTCCAAGCCTCGGACCACGTCAGCTTTGATATTGTTGAAGGGGAAACTTTTGGTCTGGTCGGCGAGTCAGGCTCCGGGAAGTCAACCATCGCTCGGGCGATTACCGGGCTGTATCCGCCCAATACCGGCCAGATTATTTTTGAAGATATCGATTTGACCGCGATAAAAAGTGAGCGGGCCCGTCGTCCAATCCGTCGTCAAATGCAGATGGTGTTTCAAAACCCCTATTCATCCATGAACCCGCGGATGAAGATTTATGACATTATCGCGGAGCCGATTCGCTTTCACCGCTTGGCAGAAAGTGAGTCGCAAATCCGTCAAATTGTCGGAGACTTGCTCGATCACGTGGGATTAGGCCGTGGTGCTGGGATCAAATATCCGCATGAGTTTTCTGGTGGCCAGCGTCAGCGTATCTCGATTGCCCGCGCACTGGCGACGCGACCACGGTTGCTGATTTGTGACGAGCCAACCTCCGCGTTAGATGTCTCTGTTCAGGCTCAGATCTTAAATCTGCTTAAAGATCTGCAAGACGAGCTCAATCTGACCATGTTATTTATCAGCCATGATTTACCGGTGATTCGTCAAATGTGCGATCGCATTGGGGTGATGCGTAAAGGTCAGCTACTTGAAGTCGCTCCAACCGAGCAACTGTTTACTGACCCACAACATGAATATAGCCGTCATCTTATCTCATTAATGCCTGAGTTTAAGGGAATGAGCACAGAAGGTTTGCAACCGGCATAGCGTGCTATGTCGACGCGGCCAAGGGCCGCACCGTATCTATGATGCAAACACAGCAGGGGGTATATCCCCTACGCATAAAGGAGCTATGCAATGAAAACAATGAAGAGCAAGATAGCCGTGGCACTCATGGCCGCTGGCCTAAGTTTTAGTGCTGCCGCTGCCGACATTACAGTGGCTTATGACGCGGATCCCGTTTCTTTGGATCCGCATGAGCAACTGTCTGGTGGTACCTTACAGCTATCACACATGGTCTTCGACCCCTTGGTCCGCTTTACCCAAGAGATGGACTTCGAGCCTCGTCTTGCCACCTCGTGGGAGCGTATCGACAATCAAACCGTGCGTTTCAACCTTCGCGAAGGGGTCACTTTCCACTCCGGTAACCCATTTAGTGCTGATGACGTTGTTTGGACGTTTGATCGTTTGAAATCTTCGCCGGATTTTAAAGGGATTTTCACCCCAATCGTTGACATCAAAAAAGTCGATGAGCACACCGTTGATGTGGTCACCGACGGCACCTACCCACTGGTAGAAAACGTGATGACCTACGTGTTCCCCATGGACAGCAAATTCTATAGTGGTGAGACCGAAGACGGACGCGACAAATCTGAGCTGAAGAAAAATGGTTCAACGTATGCATCAACACACTTGTCAGGCACAGGGCCGTACGTGGTCGACGAACGTGAACAAGGCGTAGTGGTTGAATTTGACCGTAATGAGAATTACTGGGACAAAGACAGCGTAGGCAATGTCGACAACATCACGCTGCGTCCGATCAAAGAAGATGCCACCCGTGTCGCGGCACTGCTATCGGGTGATGTCGATATGATCGCCCCTGTATCGCCTAACGATTATCGTCGCATCGATCGCTCTGATAATTTGCAGCTGGTGACCATGCCTGGTACACGCGTGATTACCTTCCAAATGAACCAAAGTGTGGTGGAAGAATTTAAAGACCCGCGTGTCCGTCAAGCGGTGGCGTATGCGGTCAATAACGAAGGCATCGCGCAAAAAATCATGAAAGGCGCCGCGACACCGGCAAGCCAGCAAAGCCCAGTCGGTTATGCGGGTTACAATGCCGATCTCGCGCCGCGTTATGACTTGGCGAAAGCGAAAAAGTTGATGGAAGAAGCCGGTTATCCTGATGGTTTTTCTGTCACCATGATTGCCCCCAATAACCGCTATGTGAATGATGAAAAAATCGCTCAAGCGGTATCCGCGATGATGGCGAAAATCGGCATCAAAGTGGATTTACAGACCATGCCAAAAGCGCAGTACTGGCCTGAGTTTGATAAGTGTGAAGCCGGTATGCAAATGATCGGCTGGCACCCAGATACGGAAGATTCGGCTAACTTTACCGAGTTCCTCACCATGACCCGCAACGCTGACACGGGTAAAGGGCAGTATAACTGTGGCCATTACTCGAACAGTGAAGTGGACAAACTGGTACTCGATGCGAATTCAGAAACGGATCTGGAAAAACGTAACGCGATGCTGCAAAAGGTCGAGAAGATCTTGTATGACGATGCGGCTTTCCTTCCTCTGCACTGGCAAGATCCGTCTTGGGCAGCCAAAAATAACGTTAACATCAAACCGATCGTTAACGGTATGAACTTCCCTTACTTCGGCGATTTAGTGGTCGAGTAATGGATTGACACAGGGCCCCAATCCTGGGGCCTTGATTATCCAATCGCTTAGAGGCACACATGGTAACGTTTTTAGTCAAACGTCTGGTACAGGCACTGATTGTGATGTTTGTCATCAGTCTGGTGGCGTTTGCTATCCAAGACAACCTTGGCGACCCCTTGCGGGAGCTGGTGGGACAATCAGTATCAGAAGCAGAGCGCGATGCGCTGCGCGATGAAATGGGGCTTAATGATCCCTTTATAACCAAATATACTCGCTTTGTCGGTCAGGCCCTACAAGGTGATTTAGGCAATTCTTACTTCTTTAAACGACCGGTTGTCGATGTCATTTTAGATAAACTGGGCGCCACTTTAGAGCTGGTGGTCGGTGCGGCGTTGATCATCGTGGTGGTGTCGATTCCACTTGGTGTGTACGCCGCTATCCATCCCAAAAGTATACTTACCAAGATTATCATGGGCTTTAGTATCGTAGGGATTTCGATTCCCGTGTTCCTGACGGCAATCATGCTGATGTACGTCTTTTCCATTGAGCTTGGCTGGTTACCTTCCTATGGGCGAGGGGAAACGGCCAATTGGCTAGGTTGGGAGTCTGGCTTTTTCACCCTAGACGGCCTTGCGCACTTAGTATTACCCGCCGTGTCATTAGCCTCTATCATGTTGCCGCTATTTATTCGCTTGGTGCGTTCTGAAATGCTGGAAGCGTTGGGCACTGAATATGTCAAATTTGCGCGCGCGAAAGGGCTCCCCGAAAATAAGGTTTATTATCAGCATGCATTGAAAAACACCATGTTACCTGTGGTGACTGTAGGCGGAGTGCAAATCGGCACCATGATTGCCTATACCATTTTGACAGAAACCGTGTTTCAGTGGCCAGGAATGGGCTTTCTCTTTCTTGAAGCGATCAACCGTGTCGATACACCTTTGATTACTGCCTATGTCATTTTCGTCGGATTAATCTTTGTCGTCACCAATACATTTGTCGACTTACTGTATGGCCTGATAAATCCCACGGTTAACATTACCGGTAAGGAGGCGTAAGCGATGACACAAGCACATACCACCCCAAGTCGCTGGCAACGCTTTTTGGCCTCAGATTTCCTCTATCACTTTAAGCGTGACAAGGTGGCGATGGCCAGTTTTGCCATTTTTATGGTTTTTCTCCTACTGGCTGTGTTTGCGCCTTTGGTGGCACCAACCAATCCTTATGATTTGATGTCGATTGATATCATGGACTCAGAGTTACCGCCTGCTTGGATGGAATGGAGCGATCCTCGCTTCTTATTAGGGACGGATAACCAGGGCCGAGATATCTTATCCACTATGATTTATGGCCTGCGTATCTCTCTGACCATTGGCCTATGTGCGGTAGGATTACAGCTCATCTTAGGGACAATCATAGGACTGAGTGCGGGATACTTTGGCGGACGGATAGATAGCTTCTTTATGCGGATTGCAGATATTCAGCTGTCTTTCTCTACCATGATGGTGGCGATCATTGTGTCTGCGATTTTTAAAGCCAGCTTTGGTAGCGAGTTTTATAGTCAATATGCGATCTTGATGCTGGTGGTGATTATTGGGATTGCCGAATGGCCGCAATATGCGCGTACTATTCGTGCCTCTGTACTGGCGGAGAAGAAAAAAGAATATGTTGAAGCGGCGCGTGTAATGGGGTTTCGATCACCGCGTATTATGTTCCGGCACATTCTTCCCAACTGTCTGTCTCCGATCTTGGTGATTTCAACGGTTCAAGTGGCTAACGCGATTATGTCAGAAGCGGCATTATCGTTTTTAGGCTTGGGTATGCCTGTCGATCAGCCGTCTTTGGGCTCGTTAATTAGTATTGGCTTTAATTACATTTTCTCTGGTTCGTGGTGGATAACGGTCTTTCCTGGAATTGCCTTAGTGCTGCTGGTGTTGGTTATCAACTTGCTGGGTGATTGGCTCAGGGATGTGTTTAACCCCAAAATTTATAAAGGATGAGAAAAATGGCTGCGTACGCAGCCATTTTTGTTCGTACCTAACAGCTTGAGAATCGTCAGCTTGAGTCATTGTACC
>NZ_MUFH01000162.1:0-5847 GCF_001996115.1 Salinivibrio sp. MA427 | reverse complement strand
GGTTAAGAGAGGAAAAGTGTTCAGGCAATCTTTGCGTCAGTTCACACTTCAGCAGCATTGAACCGGTTAGGCTGAGATAAAAACAAAGGAGAGGTAAGGCATGAGTAATAAGTTTCCTGACAATTTCTTATGGGGTGGCGCGGTTGCCGCGCATCAGGTAGAGGGTGGATGGAACTGTGATGGTAAAGGCGTGAGCATCGTTGATGTGCTTACCAAAGGTGAGCACGGCGTGCCGCGTAAGATTACCGAGCAAGTCCAGGCTGAAGAAACGTATCCCAACCATCAAGCGGTTGATTTTTACCATCGTTACCGCGACGACATTGCGATGTTCGCAGAGATGGGATTTAAATGCTTTCGGACGTCGATAGCGTGGTCCCGTATTTACCCAAATGGGGATGAAGCGACCCCTAACGAAGCGGGGCTGGCGTTTTATGATGGATTGATTGATTGCTTGTTAGAGCATGATATCGAGCCTGTCATTACATTGTCGCACTTTGAGATGCCGCACCACCTTGTCAGTGAATATGGTGGCTGGGCAAATCGAGCGGTCGTGGATCACTTCGTTCGTTTTTGTGAAGCCGTATTAACGCGCTACCGTGACAAAGTCACCTATTGGATTACCTTTAACGAGATCAATAACCAGCTTAACTGGGATTATCCTTTATTTGGTTATTGTAATTCGGGGGTGGTGTTTACCGAGCACGACCACCCTGAGCAAACCTTGTATCAAGTGCTACATCACCAATTTGTGGCCAGTGCCAAAGTGGTCGCACTGGGGCATGTGATTAATCCTGAATTTAGCATTGGCAGCATGATCCACATGATGCCTTTGTATCCTGCGACGTGCCATCCGGATGACATGTTAGCATCACAGCAAGCGATGCGAGATAAATACCTGTGCAGTGATGTACAGATAAGGGGTCATTACCCTCACTACATTTGGCCTCAATGGGCAAGCAAAGGGATTAAGGTGGTGATGCACGATGATGATGCGCAGATCTTAAAAAATGGTCAGGCGGATTTTTTGGCAATCAGTTACTACATGACCAATATTGTCGATGCTAATCCGCCAGAACAAGATGAAAATGCCTTGTTCAGCGCTAGTCGATTGAATCCACATTTGCCGGCGTCGGATTGGGGCTGGCAGATCGATCCGAAAGGGCTACGTTATGCACTTTCAGAGTTGTACGAACGCTATGAATTGCCCATTTTTGTGGTTGAAAATGGTCTAGGGGCGGTGGATATTCCCGATCAAACCGGCGCAATCAACGATGATTATCGTATCGACTATTTGTCGCAACACATTGAAGCGCTTGAAGAGGCGATTTCACTCGATGGTGTGGATGTGATGGGATACACGCCTTGGGGATGTATTGATTGTGTATCTTTCACCACCGGAGAATACCGCAAGCGGTATGGGTTCATTTATGTTGATCGTCATGACGATGGCAGTGGTGACTTTTCTCGCTCCCGTAAAAAAAGCTTTGACTGGTATAAACAGGTCATTGCCAACAATGGCTTGACGGGCTAGAGGATAGGCTAAAAGGGACGCGTTCGGCGTCCCTTTTGCTTTTATCGCTATACGACCGCTAGGATGAAGATGACGGTTTACACGTTAGGTTGATAATCAAATTCAATCACTTCGCCGTATTCAATGCCTTGTTCACGATAACCCACGATCGCCTCTATCACATTAAAATGTGCGACGACGGCAATGGTTGAATACTCGTGATACATGTCGAGCACAGCGCTCACGCGACGGTGCAAAGCTGTTGCGGATTCATAACCGGCGTTAGTAACCTCATTACCGTTGGCAAACAGCTCTCTATACTCAATCCAGCGACGATCGCGTTCAGAAAGAGGAATATAGCTCCCCTTTATATCCGCTTGCCATTCGCGTAAATCGTGCTCAACAAACAGATCTTTTTGCAGCTGTCGGTTGAGAATTTCTGCTGTTTGCAGGGCGCGCGTATAAGGCGACGACAATATAATATCCGCTTGTTGTAAGGCAGAGTGATTGGCCAAGGCCTGGATGTCTGGAATACACGCACGTTGTAGTGGCGCATAATCTTTTTCTAACTGACTCATCTGACGAGCATCTGCCAAAGCGTAATCGGTTTTTCCATGGCGGACAAAGACGACTTTCATCGGACTTCCTTCTCTAGCGTCGATCATGGTTATCAGCTTGCGGACATGTTTAGCAAGTGACATCCATTTGGACCAACGGTTGCTACAACCTCATTTGACATTGGGTTGTAGCATACCGTCATGATGCTGTCATGAAACGGCAGAAGGATAAAGGACATGACGTGAGCGAGCTCGCTATTTTTGATGATGGCGGTCAAGTATATTAATACGATTCCGTCCTTCCTCTTTCGCTTGATACAGACGTTGGTCTGCCATTTCTAGCAGATAAGAGTCAGTGGTTTCATCGGTCGGTTGCAAAATGATCCCGCCAATGCTCACTGTAATCGTCTTGCCATCTGGGTTTTTCGCATGGGTGAGGCCAAGTGCCGCAATGTCATCATGAATCGCATCAGCTAATGCATGAAGCTGAGAGGCGTAGTGGGTTGAAAGCGTGATAGCAAACTCTTCTCCTCCAAACCTTGCAACCGAGCCTTGAAAGGCTTGGGTTTGCTTGAGCAGTACCCGCGCAATCTTAGTGAGTACATCATCGCCTTTTAGATGCCCATACTCATCGTTGTACGCTTTGAAGTGATCGACATCGATCATCATTACCGCAACAGGTAAGTCATTCTCAATACCATGACGGATATGGCTCTTTAGCTCACGTTTAAAGGGGCGGCGTGTGCTCAAGCGGGTGAGGTCATCTGTCTCTGCCTGTACTTTCAGTTTTTCGTTGGCTGCGATCAGTTCTTCTTGCAACTGTTCCATAGCAAAGTGGTTGCGCTCTCGAATCATGACTTCACTAATCGCCGTCGCAAAGCGCTTCAATAGTAACGTTTTGTTGTTATCCCAGATAAACGGTAATTGACGATTCGCCACCGTGATCATCCCAAAGCTCTTGCGGCCGTCGGTTAGTGGAAAAGCCGCAAAAGAGAGAATATGTCGTTGACGCAACCACGATCGTTCATTCATGGCATCATCGCCCAGCTGGCCAACGTGAGGGACCACCAATGTATCGGTATCTGCAAGCCAGCGTTTTATCATGTGCATGTCACTTAAATCCACTGTTTTTGGTGCAAAGTCGGCCTCTTCTGGCCAATAACAGCGACGTTCAGCGCGGTTCGAATCAAAGGCATACCAGCCGATGGCCTCTGCTCCTAATAGTGACGCCATTTGCGGGAAAATAAGCTCAACGTCCTCGGTGATATGTTGAGAGTCAGCGCGTAGAAATTGAATCGAGATATCAGCCAGTAATGAGCTCGCATTCGACTGCCAGTTTAGTGCTTTTGTGCGTTGTTCTACCTGATCTTCAAGTAACGTCTGATGTTGGCGTAGCTCGCGTTCTGTGATGCGTTTTTGTAATAAATCGTCTTTGATTCGGGACTGGAGCGAATTGATTGAACGAGAAACTTTACCAATCTCATCATTACGTTGAATTAATTGAACCGGCACACTACTTTGGCTGATTCTATCGGCTTGGTAATAGTCTAAAGTCGTTGCAAGTTGCTTGAGTGGCCGAGAGCAAAGCCGATTTAGCACCCAGAGAATCAACAATGAAATCATCAATGTTTCGGTAAAATGAACGGCAGCAATAGGCACGGTACTACTCAATGCTTCACGCTTTACCTCGCTGTGATCAAGAACGATATTCAGAGTACCAATATTATTACCTTGAACACTCAGCAGTGCTTGGTGGTTGGCGTCACAATGACGACTGGTGTGATTAACTTCGGTAACCGTCGTGCCATCAAAACCTGTGACGTCGACCCGACAGACGGTGGGCGTCATCGCTAACCCTTTGACACTGCGGCGTACGAGTTCTAAATCAACAATCCATAATGCATGGCTAATGACCCGAGCTGAATTTTGGCTGCGGCTTTCCACCAGTTGCGTTGTGGTTGTTAGTGCTCGCTGATAGTTGATATACATTTGCGTCAGGGTCGTCCCAATAGCAAAGAGCAAACTAATGGCGAGCACGATAAAGGCGACGCGAGTTTGAAGACCACGTAAATTTATAGCGCGTTTTGTCACTTAGTTATCCATATCCGTTGAATGAGGCGTACATCGGCTTTCGGTCCGTCGAGCCATTTTTAAAAATGGAATCTCGTGCCAAGCTTGTTTGCGCAACTGTGTAAAAAAGCGTGAATCGGGTGTAATTAAACGAAAAAGTGCATTATTGCATCTTTTTGGTATTGGTAAGCCGCTATCGTGCGCATAAATATGGCTTAATGCAAGACCGGCTGCGGTGAAATGCCCACCTCCCAGTGCTGAAATAGTACCAGCCTCACGTAAAGCGAGCACCTTTTCTGATGTGTTGACTGTGGCAAAGAAGATATCCTCGCCTGGTGTCTTTCCTGCTTGCTTCGCGGCTTTCATTGCGCCAAAGGCCATGTGGTCATTGGCCGTCCACACGTAACGTACATCCGGGTAACGTTGCAACAAGGTGTGCATCTGCTCTTGGCTAATAGACTCGTCCCATTGACCATGGACAATCTGACGCAAAGTAATATTTGGTTGCTCATCAAAAAAACGTTGCCCCCCCGCTTCGCGTTGAACGGAGGCTGGCGTGGTGAGATCGCCCGAAATCATGACAGCGTCGCCAGACTCATTGTTACCTGCGTTTACCATTGCCTTCGCGATCGTATGACCAATGGCCTCGTTATCCGGAATGATGCTAGCTAGGAGATATTCTTGCCAATGCGTATCTTTTTCTATGGACATTTTTGTCTGTTCATCTATATCGTTTAAGATGACCTGAACGTAAATGGGATAATCGCGTAACATCGGTAGCAGATCATCCGCGGCTAATTTCTCATTAACGATGATGACATAATCGGGACGAGTCGGTTTATTTAAAGTGGCAGAGAGAATTTGGCGCATTGCAAAGTGATTACGATCTGCATGTCGAATGGTAAGGTCAAGATTCAACGCCTTGTCAGCAGCCTTGGCGTAATCGTCTACATCCTGCCAAAAGCTCTCATTGGCAAAGCCTGGATTGATAAAAAGTACTCTCGCCTGTTGTTGCGTCGTCGCGTAGGCAAGCGTATTGAAGAGCATGGCCACAGACGCAATCATCCATACCAACAGTGTGTTTTTCATTCTTATTACCAATCCTCGTATGTTTTTTCCCTTTTAGATATGATAGCGCATCTGTATAGGATTGATTGCGATGAAATCTTACAACAATAAAAAGACGTTTAAGCGCCATTTCCCAATGGATTTTTATGGCGACGGTGAAGGATGGCGTTTTGCTGTGCGTGCCGAATCTCCTGGCCAAGTTTTAGCGGCTAAATGCTGGGTTGCTTGTTTGAGTGTTCGCCGTCGAGCCTTTCGTATTGTTGATTTAGCTGTCGATAGCTTTAATTATGTGGATGGTGTGTTTGACGCGGCAGGATTGACTGGTATTGAGTTGGGGGCAAACATGCGTATTCGGCGTCAGGGGCAAGTGGTTACGGTCGATGCATTGAACAACCGGTATGGTGCTTTGTGGACCCACCGCGAGGCGTCTATTTCATCGGTATGTATCAAGCCTGCTAACAAGATCGCAATCTCTTAGTCTCCCGCTGCTCGATAAGGCTATCCAGTGTCATACTGAAAAGAAAAGGCGGCAGCGTATGGTTTTTCTCGTCATAACAGCACTTACCGTTTTAGGTGGCGTGCTGGCAGGTGAACACTTTCATTCCTATCTTTTAGGCTTTGGCGTCGCTAGTACAGCCGTGG
>NZ_MUFH01000161.1:0-5878 GCF_001996115.1 Salinivibrio sp. MA427 | reverse complement strand
ATTCATGATCGCGCTTTGAAGCGAAGAGTAAGCTTTATTCTTGATTCAACGCTTTCCAACTTCGATAAAGCCAAAGATAATATTGAACGATCCTTGAAAAAAGGCCGCTTTGTTATGATTGTTTTTGTATATCAAGAGCCAGTGCAAGCTTGGCGGTTAGTGAAAGCGAGAGAAAGCGTTGAAGGCCGTCGTGTCCCTAGTGAAGTCTTCATTAATCAGTTCCTAGAATCGCAACGTGTTGTGAGTGAATTAAAGAAACTATTTAGGGATCAGATTGATATCACTTTTATTGAGAAAAACGTCGATGGTGACAACAAGAGACCACACTTTAACGTCGATGACATTGACGCACTATTGCGTAAAAAGTACAATCGAGAGTCACTTGAGCGAATCGTTGGTATCACGAGAGGAGGAAGCCATGCAGAACAAGCGTAATAAGGTAAAATCTACCGCTTTCTCTGACTTCGTGCGTCACTCGTCGTCAAAAGAAAAGCGAAAGTTTTTTGATAAAATAGTGAGAGAAACGATTAAAGAGCAGCAAGACATGCTCACAAAGGCAGAGCAAACAGCTAAGTGTCAGTAATCGTTTATATTTCTTGCGAGAGCCGCTGTTATCAGCGGCTTTTTTGTTTTTGCTAGACGCGGCCACGTTTGTGATTGTCGTCACGGTAGCCTGATGTGGTATCCTCTTTGGCTTCAATTCTCCCACCGACTGTGAGCCTGACTTGAAAAAAATCGCGGTTTTTGTCGACGTTCAAAATATCTACTACACCACACGCCAAGCCTACGGGCGCCAGTTTAACTATCGCCAGTTGTGGCACACGCTGAGCCAAATGGGTGAGGTGGTTACCGCGTATGCTTATGCCATTCGTCGTGATGATGATCAGCAAATCAAATTTCAAGATGCATTGCGGCACATTGGCTTTACCGTGAAGCTCAAACCTTATATTCAACGCGCCGATGGTAGCACCAAAGGCGATTGGGATGTGGGCATTGCCATTGATGTGATGGAAGCTGCGTCGGATGTCGATACCGTGGTTCTGCTCTCTGGTGATGGCGACTTTGATTTGCTGATGAACAAAATTCGCGAGCGCTATCATACCGAAGCCTTCGTGTTTGGAGTGCCTGCGTTAAGTGCCAACTCCCTCGTGAATAGCGTTGATCGCTTTATTCCCATTGACGATAGCTTATTGCTGTAGAGCCGATTAAGGCTGAGGGAATCCATTCCGTTTTGAATTTGATGTTGAGGTAAGTTGACGATGTACAAATTAATCGCCCTAGATATGGATGGCACCTTGTTAAACAGCGATAAAGAAATATCGGCTGAAAACAAACAGGCCATTGCCCGCGCGCGTGACAAAGGGGTGGCCGTGGTGTTGGCATCTGGCCGTCCGCTTGAAGGCATGCAACCTAAGCTGGATGAGTTGGATATTCATTCAGATAAAGACTTTGTGCTGTATTACAACGGCTCGATGGTGAAAAACGTGGGGACTGACGAGGTGATCTTGCAAAAGGGGCTAGACGGTAAAGCTGCCAAAGCGCTCGCTCGACATGCTGAAGCATTAGGTGCCTATGTGCATGCCTTTAGCACCGAGCACGGATTGATCACCCCTGCGCTCAACCCGTATACCGACATTGAGGCCAACATCAACGGGCTTGATATCACCGTGATGGATTTCGAGACTCTAAGCGATGATCACCCCATTATTAAAGTGTTGATGGTGGCAGATCCAAGCAAGTTAAATGAAGTGATCAGTGCTTTACCCGCAGCGCTGTGCGAGGAGTTTACGGTGGTGCAAAGTGCGCCCTTCTTCCTTGAATTTCTAAACCCGGCAAGTCATAAAGGGGCGGGGGTCGCTGCAATTGCAGAACACTTAGGTRTTCACCCCGACGAAGTGATCTGCATGGGCGATGCAGAAAATGACCATGCGATGTTGGAATATGCGGGTCTTGGAATTGCCATGGCCAATGCGATGGAAGCAACCAAGCAAATCGCGGATTATATTACCGACAGTAACGATAACCACGGTGTCGCTAAAGCAATCGAAAAGTTTGTCTTAGCGGTAGATAGCTCAGTGGCATAATTGTAGGTTACAAGTTAAAAAGGCTTGTTAGAAAGCAGGCCTTTTGTATCTACGTAAACATATACATGACGTTTATTTTTTATGCGTCGAAAGGGAATATATCAAGATACTAAAAAAAGAAGGGGATAATTTGAAGTGGTGCGTCCGGGCAGACTCGAACTGCCGACCCCCGCCATGTCAAGGCGGTACTCTAACCAACTGAGCTACGGACGCGTATTTCAAAATGTGGTGCGTCTGAGTGGACTCGAACCACCGACCCCCGCCATGTCAAGGCGATACTCTAACCAGCTGAGCTACAGACGCATACCATTTTTTTAGAACAGCCACCGCGATGTTGAAGCGATTGACCATTTGCTATCAAGCCAAGTGGTGCGTCCGAGTGGACTCGAACCACCGACCCCCGCCATGTCAAGGCGATACTCTAACCAGCTGAGCTACGGACGCACAGTGCTTGAAAGCGGGGTGAATAGTAGCGAGTTCATCTTTATCGCGCAAGCGCTTCAACGCATATTTTTGTACATTCGCGTTTGTTTGGCGATTTGATCATCAAAGTGGCGATATTTTCGCTTTTTCAGTCGCTTCGCTACGTCGCTATTGCCCCAGTTTGACGTCACAGCGTTGGAAAAGTTGCTGCCATACATCTGCATGGTGCTTGATCGCGTCTTTGTATTGGCGGTAAGCCTCTCCCTGCCAATAGGCGTTTTTATACGCGCTAAACGCATCCGGTGTTTGCAACGTAGCAAAACGGGTCAACGCTGGCGCAATATCACGATAAAGACCATCGACACGGGCTAAATACGGCTGAACATCGCCGACGTAAAATTTATAAAACACGGTTTGTAGGCGCTCTAGGCGGGTCGTATCAAAATTGCCGCCACACAGGACTTTTTCTTGGTGATTGGCGATCAGTGCACTGGTTTGGTTAAGCCAAGCGGTGTGATAGCTCAAGCTAACAAATAGGGCGCCAAGAATGCGTTGCTTTTCAATGCTCTCTTGCCAGTCGGTGACCGATTCGTTGGCTACCGGGTGGTGGTTGAGTAAATGGCTAAACTGATCAATGGTGCTGACGGCATTACTATGTGCGGGAAGATCAATGGGGAGTGTATATGCCGGTAAACTCAGCTGCCCGCGCCAGGCATCACTATCAGCCAAGGTATTCCAGATTACGGTGTCGCGCTGTTGGCGTTTCAGTGCCAGTGCCTGTTCTAACTCAGTGTGAATGCTCGGATCTTTGACTTGCGGTAAACACCGTTGGGCGGTGTCAATAAAATTGAGTTCGTAATCGAGTTGGCGAAAGCGATCGGCGACTTTGCCGAGGGATGAGTTGCGCTCGGCGATAAGATTAAACAAGCCACACTGACGCAGCTCGTAGGCATCAAGTACGCCCATTCGTAGTGCTTCAAGTGGCTGGACTAGATCGCGTTTGCGTGGCAACGGCGGCACCGCTGGAGTGGTAAAGTCGGGCGTCGGTGCATCAAGCACATTGCCTAAACGTTGGTAATAATCAGCCATCATGTCTTTGGCCGGATCGTCAGATTGGCACCCACCTAATCCGAGTAAGGTAACGAGCAGTAAGGTTGTTTTGAGTCCGCGCATGGTTTATCTCGTGGCTAAGCTCTTGACGTATCAATCATACCATTTACGCAGGCGATCGGATGAACGATCGCCTGGTTGAACGTTACCTGTGTGCATGCGTTAAGAGCTTACTCCGCGACTTGTTGGCTTTGGGTGAGCGATAAAATGGTAGAAAGCTCCTTATCAATGGCTGTCATGTCTTGCTGTACTTGTTCAATATTAGCAATGCTCGACTGAATACTTTCGGTCGCTTGTTCAGACAGGCTCAGTAGTCGTGTGACTTCATCGCTTAACCCATCAGCAGAGTACTGGACTTTATCCATTACCTCGAGGGTCAGCCCAATCACATGGCTGATCTGACCAATGGCGCTGTTGACATTTCTCACTGTCTCTCCAGTGGTACTAAGGCTATTTTGCGATAAGTTACGGACTTCATCAGCAACCACAGCAAAACCGCGCCCTTGTTCGCCTGCGCGTGCAGCCTCTATAGCGGCGTTTAATGCCAATAGATTGGTTTGCTCGGCAATGCCATCAATCACTTTTAAAATTTCTTCAATACGGCTGGCGTTCACACTCAGGGCGTCGGTGTGGGTTTGTAGATCTTGGCTTTGCCCGTGTTGTTGTTTGACCTCGTTAGCAAGCGTGGAAAACTGTTGTTGGACAGCTTGGAGAATGTCTGCGCTCTCGGTGGCGTAGTCGGCCACGCCGCTGTAACTGTCCAACAGTGATTGTAGTAGCGATTTGTAGCGCGAAAGACGATCGATGCTGTGCGATTGAAGCGCCGAAAGTTTTTGTAAGCTATTAATTTGTTTTTGGGCGTTGTAGCCACGGTAATCGGCATAGTGAATGGCAAATTGATCGGCAAAATCATCAGCAAAAGGCTCGTTGGGTGCGACGCTATAAAGCATGAGTGCGGTCAGTGTCTGGTTTTGGTGTACCCCTAATAGCTCACCAAAGGTTGAAAACCCGCCAACGCTAGGGATGTTATCAAAGCAGGTGACGCGCGCTAACGAATGGCTATTGTTGACCCGGCGCAAGATACAGTCGTTGGCTAGCATAGCAAAAGGACGGCGTGGCTTGTCTTTTAGATGTCGTTGATAATCTTGCGCGGTGGTTTGAGCGAAATCTTCCGCCTTCATTAGGTACAGGCTATCGCCAAAATCAAGATCACAAAAAAAGTGTAGGGCGCCCTGTTGGTGATCAATCGCAGCGATTGAGCGAATATAAATATGCTCGCCAATTTTTACGCCAAACGTGTAGCCATTTAAGTGCGATTCCAGCTGATCAATCTGGCAGTTAAAATAGTCGCATAACGCTTGTACCGGAGAGATTAATGCGGTGCTGTTAGGTGCAAATACATCGGTGACAACGCGGGTCGCAGGATCGCCCTTGGCAATATCGAGGTGGAAGTGAGTCGGTTTGAAGTTATGGCTATTCATGATGCCATAGCGGATACCGGGGGCCAACTTGATAAAAGCTAGCGCGGCATGGTTATCGAGTAGTTTACCGTTGAGTGCTAACTTGGCTGCATTGAAATCCAGGGTACCGCCGGCAGAGCCACCCATAAAGTAGCAAGGGAAACGGCGGGTGGCATAAAGGGCCTGCATAAAGAAGTTCTCTGAACCACTAAGACCATCAAAAAAGGTGAGTGCGACTGTGTCTTGGGCGTCGACAGGAAAAGGCACCCTGAGCTGTTGCAACGAACGTGTGATTTTTTCGATTCGTGCCTTGGGCGATAAGGTCGGTGTACCGCGTTTAATGTCTTCACAATGTAAGGGCACGGTCGCTGCGCTGACAGATTCAATGACATTGTCGCCATAACTTTGCAAAACAATGTTATCCCATTGCCCGTCTGTGGTGTGATACAGCGAAGAATGCCCACCACCCAGTTCGCCGGCTGTCATTATGGTGATTAAAGTTTGGCAAAAAGGCATCGCGGCTTGGAGTTTTTGGGTTGTTGCTGCAAAGGGGAAATGTGGCGAGATAAAAGCCAGTACCAAGGGTGTTTTACCATGAGGGCAAGATAAGGCCGATAGCGTGGTTTGATTGATAGCGCGGCTACTCATACACAATGAATGAACAAAAGGCATAGAGTTCGGCGATTGTGGCGAGGCTTTATCTGATAATGGGCGAGATTTTAGGAATTCAAACATAAACAACTCTACGATAATGTGACCGGTTGCCACGTATTTTGTCTGGGAATAAGGACAAACTATACG
>NZ_MUFH01000160.1:0-7232 GCF_001996115.1 Salinivibrio sp. MA427 | reverse complement strand
GTATAAATAATGATAAAAACGTACCTTACTGATCGAGGAGGCAGGCCATGAATCACAGCAAGTTTGACCTGTTCAAAATAGGCGTGGGGAAGTCAAGCTAACACACTGACGGGCCCGTTGTTGCCTGCGCACGCTTTTCGCAATTTGCGTCGCAAACGCTCGCGCTCGATATGATCCATCGTGTGAATGTCGATTTATACGGCTCTTTGGCGCTGACCGGAAAAGGACATGCCACGGATGTCGCTTGCGTGATGGGATTGATGGGCGAAATGCCCGCGACTATCGAATCAGATGAAATCGATACCATGACTAATATGGTTAAAAATGGTGGCGAACTGCCCTTTGCCGGCCGGCATTATATTCGATTTAACTGGGAGGCAGATATTGCCTTTCATTATGATCAGGTTCTCCCCGCGCATCCTAATGGCATGACTGTCAGCGCATATGATAAAGCCGGTGACTGCTTGACCAGCAAGACCTATTTCTCTGTCGGTGGCGGCTTTGTGGTCGAAGAGGGCGAAACGGATGCCTTGGCAACCAATTTCACGCCACCTTATCCATTTGATAGTGCGGCAACGCTGCTGGCGCAATGTGATCGAACCGGGATGAGTATTAGCGAATTGATGTTCACCAACGAAATTGCGCGCGCCCAGTATCATGACTCGGCAGCAACGCATGAAACCGTCAATCAAGGGCTCGACCATATATGGCAAGTGATGCGTGAGTGTATTGATCGCGGGGTTCAACAAGGCGGCGTGCTGCCAGGCGGTTTGAACATCAAGCGACGCGCCAAAGGCATGTACGAGGCCATTCATGACAAGCAAGCCCATGGATTACCGACAGATACCAATGATTGGGTCAACCTGTTTGCCATGGCAGTGAACGAAGAAAACGCCGCCGGTGGCCGAGTCGTCACCGCACCGACTAATGGTGCTGCCGGCGTGATCCCTGCAGTACTGGCGTATTACGATAAATTTGTATCGCCCAATAACCCTGAAGGCATCCGCACCTTTATGGCGACTTCCGCGGCTATCGGCTCTTTGTACAAGACCAATGCCTCTATTTCGGCAGCAGAAGTCGGTTGTCAGGGAGAGATTGGCGTGGCGTGCTCGATGGCAGCAGCCGGATTAGCCGCAGCCATGGGCGCAAGTAATCAACAAATTGAAAACGCGGCAGAAATCGGCATGGAGCATAACCTCGGCCTCACTTGTGATCCAATAGATGGCCTCGTACAAGTCCCTTGCATTGAGCGCAATACCATGGGTGCCGTGAAAGCGATTAACGCGACTCGGTTGGCAATGGGTGGTGACGGCCAACACCATGTCTCACTCGATAGCGTGATTAAAACCATGCACGAGACCGGCCTCGACATGATGAGCAAATATAAAGAAACCTCACAAGGTGGCCTCGCTACCAATGTGATCCCGATTAATGTTGTGGCCTGTTAGCCACCATCGCCAACAAGGAAAGCGAAATGAAACCGAGCTACCCGAATGTAGAATTGGAGCAGTTTTTCTCCACCAATTTATCGGAATCCGATGGTGCCGTGATGTCAGCCGTGCAAGCCGAACACAAACGCCAACAACAGCAAATCGAGCTTATCGCATCAGAAAACATCGTTTCGCAAGCGGTGATGCAAGCACAAGGCACTTGCTTGACCAATAAATACGCAGAAGGCTATCCAGGACGTCGCTATTATGGCGGCTGTGAGCATGTCGATGAAGTCGAAGCCATTGCTCAAGCCCGTGCCAAACAGCTGTTTAGCTGCGAGTTTGTAAACGTGCAGCCCCACTCTGGCGCACAAGCCAACGGTGCCGTGATGCTGGCACTGCTGCAACCTGGTGACACTATTTTGGGTATGTCACTGGATGCCGGAGGCCACCTTACTCACGGGGCACGCCCTGCGTTATCAGGCAAGTGGTTTAATGCCGTGCAATACGGTGTTAATCAAGAAACTCTAGAAATTGATTATGACGATGTCGCGGCTCTTGCGCGTGAACACCAACCTAAGATGATCATCGCCGGCGGCAGCGCTGTCCCACGCCCAATTGATTTTGCTCGCTTCCGCGCGATTGCCGATGAAGTAGGCGCATATCTGATGATCGATATGGCACACATTGCCGGTTTAGTGGCCACCGGCGCCCATCCATCGCCACTGCCGCATGCGCATGTGGTCACCACCACCACGCATAAAACCCTGCGTGGTCCACGCGGTGGCATGATCCTCACCAATCACGAGGACATCAATAAGAAGATCAACTCGGCCGTGTTCCCCGGTCTACAAGGCGGTCCATTGATGCACGTGATTGCCGCGAAAGCCGTGGCATTTGGTGAGGCGCTAGAGCCTGAGTTTAAATTGTATATTGATCAAGTGGTTGCTAACGCCAAAGTACTGGCCGAGGTTCTACAAACGCGTGGCTGCGACATTGTCACGGGCGGCACCGACACTCATCTGATGTTGGTTGATTTGCGCCCGAAAGGTCTAAAAGGCAACCAAACCGAACAAGCACTCGAGCGCGCGGGGATCACTTGTAACAAGAACGGTATTCCATTCGACACCGAGAAGCCAATGATCACATCGGGTATTCGCCTCGGTACACCAGCCGGCACCAGCCGCGGTTTCGGCACCGAAGAATTCCATCAAATCGGTGAATGGATTGGCGATGTATTAGATGCCCTAGTTGAGGAACCAGACGGCAACGCTGAGGTTGAAGCGCGGATTCGTAAACAAGTGCAACAGCTATGTGCCCGCTTCCCGCTTTATCGTCAATAAAGGCATAGCAATAAATATCCATATATCAATTAATTAGGATTATGAGGCAGTAGACTAGTATTTGCCTCAATTTACAATGTAAATTGCTCATAAAGCGAGCAGTTCGTAATTTAGCAGGAGAGTAGCAAATGGACGCGACACTGAAGTATTCCGAAAGCCACGAGTGGGTCAAAGACAACGGCGATGGCACAGTCACCATGGGGATCACTGATCATGCCCAAGGCCTACTTGGCGATGTCGTGTTTGTCGATCTACCTGAGGTGGGTGACAGTACTGAAAAAGGTGAAAGCTTTTCTCTGGTGGAATCGGTAAAAGCCGCCTCTGATATCTATGCACCGGTTGATGGTGAAGTTGTCGCCATTAACGACGATTTAGAAGACAGCCCAGAGTTAGTTAATGACGAACCTTTTGAGGGCGGCTGGATTGCCAAGATTAAACTCGCTGACGACACCAACTTGGATAATCTGATGGATGCGGATGCTTATGCCGCCGCCATCGACGACTAATTCAGGACGAATATCATGACCAAAACGCGTTTACTCGATAGCTTAGTGGCTGATAACGATTTTATTGCTCGCCACAATGGACCGGATATCAAACAACAAGACGCTATGCTGGCGGCGATCAATGCCACCAGCCTTGAGCATGTGATTGAAGAAACCGTTCCTGCGGATATCCGTTTGCCGAAGCCGCTTAATCTGAGTGCGCCGAAAAGCGAAACCCAGATGCTGGCGGAACTGAGCGACATTGCTACGCAAAATACGATAAAGCGTAGCTTGATTGGCCAAGGTTACTACCACACTCATACCCCACCGCCTATTTTACGTAATGTGCTGGAAAACCCTGGCTGGTATACCGCTTATACGCCCTATCAGCCCGAGATCTCGCAAGGCCGATTAGAATCCTTACTGAACTTCCAGCAAATGGTAATGGACTTAACGGGGATGGATTTGGCCAACGCGTCGCTGCTCGACGAAGCCACTGCCGCGGCGGAAGCCATGACCCTGTGTAAGCGTGGCGGCAAGCACAAAGGCAACGCCTTTTTTGTTGCCAGCGATGTGCACCCACAAACCTTGGATGTGATTAAAACGCGTGCCAACTTCTTAGGTTTTGACATCATTGTTGATGACACGGACAAGCTGGATCAGCACGATGTATTTGGCGCCCTACTCCAATACCCCGGCACCACCGGCGAAGTGCGCGATCTCAGTGCGCTTATCGCAGAAGCACAAAGCAAGAAGACGCTGGTCGCGGTTGCTACCGATCTGCTTTCACTCACTTTGCTTAAAGCGCCGGGTGAAATGGGCGCGGATGTAGTGATTGGGTCGGCGCAACGCTTTGGTGTGCCTATGGGTTACGGGGGCCCACACGCCGCCTTTATGGCGACACGCGACAAGCTAAAGCGCACCATGCCTGGCCGAGTGATTGGCGTATCGGTCGATAGCAAAGGCAACCAAGCCCTGCGCATGGCGATGCAAACGCGTGAGCAACATATTCGCCGTGAAAAAGCGACTTCCAATATTTGTACCGCTCAAGCCTTGCTGGCCAACATGGCTGCTTTTTACGCGGTGTATCACGGTCCAGAAGGCTTAAAGAAAATTGCTCGCCGCGTGCATCACCTCGCCGCGCTGTTCGCCAAATCGGTACAAGCAGCCGGGTTGAGCCTCGCGCACGATAGCTTCTTTGATACCGTGACGTTTAACACGGGCGATCAAACCGATGCCTTGTATCAACAAGCGCAGGACGCCGGTTTTAACCTGCGTAAACTGGATGGCCAACTTGGCGCGAGCTTTGATGAAGCGAGCACACTGGCAGAAGTCAATCAACTGCTCACCGCACTCACCGGTCAAGGCGATGCAGATGCCGTGGCGAGCGACATTGAAGCCGATGAATTGGCCGCGATCCCTACCGTATGCCGCCGCAGCAGTGCGTACCTGATACATCCCGTCTTTAACCGCTATCACAGTGAAACCAAGCTGATGCGGTATATGAAGGCGTTGGAAAACAAAGACTTCTCTCTCACCCACGGCATGATCCCGCTGGGCAGCTGTACCATGAAGCTGAACGCCGCGGCCGAAATGATCCCCGTCACCTGGCCAGAGTTTGGCGCCCTGCACCCGTTTGTGCCATTGGAGCAAGCCAAAGGCTATCAAACTCTGGGTAAATCACTGCGTGACATGCTGTGTGAAATCACCGGGTACGACGAGATCTCCATGCAGCCGAACTCAGGCGCGCAAGGGGAGTATGCGGGATTAATCGCGATTCAGCGCTACCATGAAAGCCGTGGTGACAGTCACCGCAACGTGTGCTTGATCCCAAGCTCCGCGCACGGTACCAACCCTGCCTCCGCGGCCATGGTTTCGATGAAAGTGGTTGTAGTAGGCTGTGATGACGATGGCAATATCGACATTGACGATCTGAAAGCCAAGATCGACAAACACCGCGATGCGCTCTCGTGCATAATGATCACCTACCCATCGACACATGGTGTGTACGAAGAAACCGTGCAGCAAGTGTGCGAGCTGGTGCACGAGGCAGGCGGCCAAGTTTACTTGGATGGCGCCAACATGAATGCGCAAGTGGGGCTGACMACRCCGGGCTACATTGGCTCAGACGTCTCGCACCTCAACCTGCACAAAACCTTCTGTATTCCCCACGGTGGCGGCGGCCCAGGTATGGGACCGATTGGCGTGAAATCGCACCTTGCGCCTTTCCTKCCCGGTCATGTGGAGCAAGGCGACGAATTTGCCGTCTCGGCTGCACCWATGGGTAGCGCCTCGATTCTTCCTATTTCATGGGCGTACATYGCSATGATGGGTGAACAAGGCCTGACGCGCGCSACCGAGTTRGCGATTCTCAGTGCCAACTATGTGATGGARCGTTTGCGTCCTTACTACCCTGTGCTTTATCGCGGCAAAAACGGACGTATTGCGCACGAATGTATTATCGACATTCGTCCGCTCAAAGAGGCATCCGGGATCAGCGAAGAAGACATCGCCAAACGCTTGATGGATTATGGCTTCCATGCACCGACCATGTCGTTCCCGGTCGCGGGTACGCTGATGGTTGAGCCGACCGAAAGTGAAAGCCAAGAGGAATTGGATCGNTCGCGGCAAAAACGGACGTATTGCGCACGAATGTATTATCGACATTCGTCCGCTCAAAGAGGCATCCGGGATCAGCGAAGAAGACATCGCCAAACGCTTGATGGATTATGGCTTCCATGCACCGACCATGTCGTTCCCGGTCGCGGGTACGCTGATGGTTGAGCCGACCGAAAGTGAAAGCCAAGAGGAATTGGATCGCTTCTGTGATGCCATGATTGCCATCCGCGAGGAAATTGCCAAGGTACAAGATGGTGAGTGGACGCTGGAAGACAACCCATTGGTCAATGCGCCCCACACCCAAGCGGATCTGATGGCAGACGAGTGGTCACACGCCTATTCACGTGAGCTGGCTTGCTTCCCATCCGCCCATAACAAGGCAAGCAAATACTGGCCATCGGTCAACCGTGTCGATAACGTCTACGGTGACCGCAACCTGATTTGCTCTTGCCCTAGCATTGAAAGCTATATGGATGAGTAATCCATTCCGCTCGCGGAAACAGTGATGTTAAAGGCGAGCCGCTGGGCTCGCCTTTTTTATGAATGGTGTCCCGTCCTGAAATACGTTGACATAAAGAGGACTTCTTTATGACAACATCAAGTAACTCGAGCCGTAAGCGTACGCAACGTGATTACACCTTAGCCTTTAAATTAGGCGTTGTTGAGCGTGTTGAAAAAGGCGAAATGACATACAAACAAGCGCAAGCCCGTTTTGGTATTCAGGGCCGCTCAACGGTACTCGTCTGGCTCAGAACACATGGTAGACTCGATTGGTCGAAACCATTTCAGCATCCCCTTATGCCACACTCAAAAGAAACCCCAGCCGAAACTATCAAGCGCCTTGAGCGTGAGTTAGCCGAAGAGAAACTGCATAACCAAATCCTCAATGGTATGGTCGATATCATGGACAATGAGTACGGAGCCGGCCTCAGAAAAAAGTACTTATCCGGTACATCTGGCAAGCCAAAGCCAAAAGCAAAATCAAGTTAGCGGCGGCATGTCGTGCCGCAGGCATTTCTCGACAAGGTGTCTACCAAGCCGTTGCTCGAATGGAAGGCCGAAGAGCTTAACTATCAATCATCAAGGACTGGGTCCAATACTGGCGTAAATATATGCCGAGGTTAGGGGCGCGTAAGCTCTACGCGTTGGTAAAAACCAAGCTAGTTGAACACGAAATTAAACTAGGGCGAGACGGTTTTTTTTAGCTATCTGTGAAGTGAAGGTTTACTGGGTTAAACCCAAGAAAAGCTACACAAAAACTACGTATAGTAAGCACTGGATGAAGAAGCATCCTAACCTGCTAAAAGAAAACGGACTGCATGATGCTGCTCATGTACAGGGTATAACAATAAGCG
>NZ_MUFH01000016.1:0-25255 GCF_001996115.1 Salinivibrio sp. MA427 | reverse complement strand
CTCTCTGGGTTTGAAAGTCTCGAGACGGGACATTTCAAACCCGTGGGAGAGACCGATAGTGAAAAGGCCTTTTGTTGGTTGTTAAACGAGCTGTTTAAGCATTATCCAAAGCAACCGGACAACATGTGTGAGGTGTTTGATTTTATTGCTTCACGCTGTGACCGACTGCGCGCGCTTGGCGTATATAACATGCTGTTTAGCGATGGCGATTATGTGATGGCGTATTGCACCAATAATCTGCATTGGATTACACGTCGTGCGCCATTTGGTCGAGCGAGTTTGATCGATCAAGAAATGACAGTTGATTTTCACGAGCAGACAACGCCGGATGATATTGTTTCAGTGATTGCGACGCAGCCGCTGACCAATAATGAGAGCTGGCATAAGATGCAAGAAGGGGAGTACTGCGTGTTCCACTTTGGCGAGGTCTATTGCTCGAACCAAGCGAGCGTCGCCACATCATGATCGAACAGGCGCCGAGGCGCCTGTTCATCGCAATGCCGGTCAATCGTCAGCTGCATGGCCTGAAGGACCGAGTGGCTGATTGTCCAACCAAGCTTTCCCAGCTTCCATTTTAAGCCGTCCATCAATAAACCATTTAACCACTAATGGATAGATTCGGTGTTCTTGTTGTTGAACACGGGCGGCGACGGAATCAATCTCATCATCGGCAAAGATAGGGACGCGAGCTTGTAATATCACAGGCCCACCATCAAGTTCTTCCGTGACAAAATGTACCGACGTCCCATGCTCTTTGTCGCCAGCATCAATCGCGCGCTGGTGGGTATGTAGTCCCGTGTATTTAGGGAGCAGTGATGGGTGAATATTCAGCATCCGCCCTGCGTAATGGCTGACAAAACCTGGGGTTAAAATACGCATAAAGCCAGCCAATACCACTAAGTCGGGTTGATGAACATCGATAGCCCGAACCAAAGCCGCGTCATAGTCTTCGCGGCTGGCATACGCTGTATTAGCAACGACCTGAGCGGGAATATCGGCTTGCTCGGCACGTGTTAGGCCATATACGTTTGCTTTATTGGCGATAACAGCAACGATGCGTGCCTGATGCCCCTGATGAAACTGATCAATGAGCGCTTGCAGGTTTGAGCCACTACCAGAAATTAACACAACAATGCGTTTCATTCTGTGAGCTCCACTTGCGCTTCACTAGCGTTTGCATGGGCAATATGACCCAGTTGCCAAGCGGTTTCTCCTGCTTCATTGAGTAAAGCAATTGCTTTCTCTGCTTCGGTTTGTGGTAGCGCAATGACCAAGCCAACACCACAGTTAAACGTACGTAGCATTTCGTAATCGCTGACATTGCCTTTTTCTTGCAGCCAGTCAAAAATTGCAGGCCACTGCCAGCTGTTATTGTCGATCACTGCTTTTGTCCCTGCAGGTAATACGCGGGGAAWGTTCTCCCAAAAACCGCCACCTGTGATATGTGACACCGCGTGGATTGAGGTTTGCTCCTGCAGCGCCAAGACAGATTTGACGTAAATACGGGTCGGTGCCAACAAATGTTCGATAAGCGGTTGACCGGCCAATGGCGTGCTGAGATCCGCTTGGCTCACATCGAGGATTTTACGGATCAGGGAATAACCGTTTGAGTGCGGACCACTGGACGCAAGGCCAATCAGTGCATCGCCATCGCCGACATTGCTGCCATCAATCAGCGCCGACTTTTCCGCCACCCCGACACAAAAGCCAGCGACATCATAATCGTCGCCACTATACATTCCCGGCATTTCAGCGGTTTCGCCGCCGATCAAGGCACAGCCGGCTTGTTGGCAGCCGTGTGCGATTCCGGTCACGACATTGGCAGCGACGTCGACGTCGAGCTTTCCTGTGGCATAGTAATCAAGAAAAAATAACGGCTCTGCGCCTTGCACAATTAGATCGTTGACACACATCGCCACCAAATCGATGCCAATTGTGTCATGTTTATTCGCGTCCAATGCAAGGCGTAGCTTGGTTCCAACGCCATCCGTACCAGACACCAGTACGGGCTCTTTGTATTTGGTTGGCAATGAACAAAGTGCACCAAAACCGCCTAGTCCTCCCATCACTTCAGGGCGATGTGTTTGTTTCACCACACCTTTAATACGATCGACCAGTGCGTTGCCGGCATCAATGTCGACACCTGCATCTTTATAGCTAAGAGATGATTGTTTACCGCTCACTGCAATTCCTCGCCGGAGTTGGAAATCAAAAGTCGGCGCTATTCTATCAGCGCATTCAGTGAAAGGAAAACGTTTGCGCGAGCAGTTTGGTGAGATTCTAAACGATATATCAAGCGCTATCTCTACGCTAGCAAATTACTTTCATGTATACTACCGAGAATTTGTTTTTTGTAAGGAGTCTAAGATGAAGGTCGTGGAAGTAAGGCACCCGTTAGTCAAACATAAAATCGGCTTGATGCGTGAACGTGATATCAGCACCAAGCGGTTTCGTGAGCTTGCCACCGAAGTAGGTAGCCTGTTGACTTATGAAGCCACCTCAGACTTCGATACAGAAAAAGTGACGATCGATGGCTGGGATGGCCCGGTTGATGTCGACCAAATTAAAGGTAAAAAAGTGACTGTGGTGCCTATCCTTCGTGCTGGACTCGGTATGATGGATGGTGTCTTAGAGCACGTTCCTGGCGCGCGGATCAGTGTCGTGGGTGTCTATCGTGACGAAGAAACCCTTGAACCTGTGCCTTATTTTCATAAGCTGGCGAGCAACATCGATGAGCGAATGGCCTTGGTCGTGGATCCGATGTTAGCAACCGGTGGCTCTATGATTGCGACGATCGATTTGTTGAAAGAGCAGGGCTGTCAGCAAATTAAGGTTTTGGTTTTGGTCTCAGCGCCTGAAGGGATCGAAGCACTGAAAAAAGCACATCCTGATGTGGAGCTTTATACTGCTGCCATTGATGAGAAGTTAGATGATAACGGCTATATTGTTCCTGGTTTGGGCGATGCTGGCGATAAGATTTTTGGCACTAAGTAACTTTTTGGCACTAAGTAACTAAGTAACTAAGTAACTAGGTCATTAAGTAACCAAGCCATTAAGTCGTCAGAAGCCAAGTAGCCAGACGCCAAGTCATCAAATTAATCGTTTGGAAAAACAAAAAAACCGCTAAGTACTAGCGGTTTTTTTAGTTTCAGGGGCTTAGCTTAACCTAGCTTAGCGAGGTAGCGCCGGATTTGGGCTTCAATGCCGGTGCTGTCTAATTCGATATCGGCATGGATTTCTTGTTGTGTGCCTTGCGAAATAAAACGATCGGGTAAGCCTATTTGCAGGACGGGTTTCACCGTGCCTTGCGCCATCAATGTTTCAATGACGCCAGAGCCAGCGCCGCCCGCTACCGCATTCTCTTCCACGGTTACCAAGCAGTCATGGGCTTTTGCCATCTCCTCGATCAGTGTGTGATCAAGAGGCTTAGCAAAGCGCATATCGACAACCGTTGCATTGAGCGCTTCTGCCGCTTCTAATGCGCTTGGCAGCAAGGTACCAAAGTTAAGGATCGCGATGCACTCGCCTTGACGTTTGACCACACCCTTACCCACGGGGATAGCTTGCATTTTATCTTCAATAACAGCGCCCATCCCGCTGCCTCGTGGGTATCGCACTGCGGCGGGACCATCATGAGTATGACCGGTATACAGCATTTGACGGCATTCGTTTTCATCACTGGGCGTCATGACAACCAAATTTGGGATGCATCGTAAGTAACTTAAATCAAACGCACCTTGGTGAGTTTGACCGTCGGCGCCGACAATACCACCGCGATCAATCGCAAATAACACCGGAAGATTCATGATCGCGACATCATGAATGAGCTGATCATAAGCGCGTTGTAGAAAGGTCGAATAAATCGCGACCACCGGATGATAGGTTCCAATCGCCATACCCGCGGCAAGCGTTACCGAGTGTTGTTCCGCGATAGCGACATCAAAATATTTATCTGGGTGTGCCTTAGAAAAGCGGACCATGCCAGACCCTTCTCGCATGGCTGGCGTGATGGCTAACAATTTGTCATCTTGTTCGGCCATATCACAAAGCCAATCACCAAACACATTGGAAAAGCTGGGGCTGGAAGGCTTGGACTTAGGTAACGTATGCACGCTCGGATCAAACTTGGGGACAGCATGATAGCCAATCGGATCGTTTTCTGCCGGCGCGTAACCTTTGCCTTTTTTGGTCATCACATGTAAAAATTGCGGACCTTTTAGGTGGCGCATATTTTTAAGGGTTTTGACCAGCTCTTCGACATCGTGCCCATCAATCGGACCAATGTAATTAAAGCCTAACTCTTCAAACATGGTGCCAGGCACGACCATGCCTTTGAGGTGTTCTTCCGCACGACGTACCAATTCTTTAATCGGGGGGGCGCCGGAGAGCACTTTTTTGCCGCCTTCGCGAATGCTGGTATAGACATTGCCAGAAAGCAATTGCGCAAAATGATTATTCAAGGCGCCGACATTTTCTGAGATAGACATCTCATTGTCATTCAGTACGACCAACATATCGGGCTTCACATCCCCAGCGTGGTTCATGGCTTCAAAAGCCATCCCCGCGGTGATGGCGCCGTCGCCAATCACACTGACTACGCGCCGGTTTTGCCCTTCTTTTTCCGCGCAGATAGCCATCCCGAGAGCTGCGCTGATTGAGGTCGAAGAGTGCCCGACTGACAGCACATCGTAAGGGCTTTCTTCTCGCCAAGGGAAGGAGTGAAGGCCACCTTTTTTCCGGATCGTGGGCATCTGCTCCCGCCGTCCGGTTAAGATTTTGTGGGGGTAAGCTTGATGCCCCACATCCCAAACAAGATGGTCAAACGGCGTATTATAGACATAATGCAGCGCCACAGTGAGTTCCACCGTTCCCAGCCCTGAGGCAAAATGGCCGCTGGAATGGCTCACTGTGTTAAGTAAATAGGTACGTAACTCCTCGCACAACTGAGGCAAGTGGTCACGCGGTAAGGTGCGTAACTCTTCAGGCGTATCAGCAAGCGCGAGGGTTGGGTATTTTGATATATCCAATGTCATAATGGTTCGGCGCTTTTATTAATCATGCTAGTTGTTGCGCTCGATGATATATCGGGCAAAAACTTCCAGTTGCTCGGTATTGTAGGGGATCGCCTCCAAGGCGTGTAGTGCTTCTTGGTAAAGTTGCGCCGCTTTTTCTTGCGCGCCAGCCAGCCCCAGCAAAGCAGGGTAGGTGCTCTTTTCCGCATTCACATCGGAACCTTGAGGCTTTCCAAGCGTTTGCGTATCGCTGGTAATGTCCAAAATATCATCCTGAACTTGGAATGCGAGCCCGATAGCATCCGCAAATCGGTCTAACGATCCAAGGTATTTCACCCCAGTCTCCCCAGCCGCATAGGCCCCCAATCGTACCGCCGCTTTAATGAGTGCACCGGTTTTATTACGATGAATTTGCTTCAAGGCATATAAATCAACGGCTCGGCCTTCTGYGGCTAAATCAAGTGATTGACCCAGGCACATCCCGGATGCGCCGCTTGCATTGGCCAATACTTTCACCATATCGATACGGTATGGTTGGGCATTTGGATTGAGTTCACCTTCAGCAAGCACGGTAAAAGCCAGTGTTTGTAGCGCATCACCGGCGAGAATCGCCGTCGCTTCATCGAATGCAACATGACAAGTCGGCTGACCACGGCGCAAACTGTCGTTGTCCATCGCCGGTAAATCGTCATGGATTAATGAATAAGCATGAATACATTCTACGGCTACTGCGGGTGTGTCGAGCTGCGCAAGCGGTATACCGAAAAGTTGCCCCGTCGCATAGGTTAAAAACGGGCGAATCCGTTTTCCTCCCAATAACAAGCCATGGCGCATCGCCTGAATAAGAGGTTGTTCCTGATGGTCTAGGGTATAAAGCCAGGATTCAAGTTGTCGGTTACTTCGCGTTTGCGTCTCGCGCAGCGTATCTTTTGCAACAGTACTAGTCATCGTCTTGGGGGGAAAACTCAGTCAGTGGCCCATCGTCTTCTTGCGAAAGCAAGATCTCGACCCGTTGCTCGGCGTCCGCCAAGGTTTTTTGCCCTTGACGGGTTAAGGTGATACCACGCTCGAAGCGTTTCATTGCCGTATCAAGCGGCAATTCGCCGGACTCTAACGCGCCAACGATACTGTCTAACTCTTTGAGCGTGTCCTCAAAGGTCATATTTTCTGGTTTCTTCACAGCCATGATGCCATAAAATTAGAAAAGAAAGGCTAGACGGTAACTCAGCGGTGAAAAGTGGTCAAACCGCAGAGGCCGATTTTGTGTTCTTACCCCAAGCGGTAAATGGCATGTTATCCTTATTGATATTGACGGATTTACGCTAAACCTAAAGGATTGGTTGCCGATATAACCAATACCCTGAAAATGAACAACAATGACTTAATGGTAGTTAAGGGAGACTGACGTGGATATAGCGACGCTCATCGGCATCCTCGGTTCGTTCGCATTCGTTGTCATGGCGATGCTGCTGGGCGGCACCATGAACATGTATTTTGACGTTCCATCCGTGTTGATCGTCATCGGGGGCAGTCTATTTGTTGTCTTAACCAAATACACGATGGGGCAATTTTTTGGCAGCTTTAAAATCGCGGGTAAGGCTTTTATGTTTAAGTCCGATGACCCGGAAGATTTGATTGCCAAGATTATCGAAATGGCAGATGCTGCTCGTAAAGGTGGGTTTCTCGCCCTCGAAGAAATGGAAGTGAATAACTCGTTTATGCAAAAAGGCGTCGACTTGCTCGTTGATGGCCATGATGCGGATGTGGTCCGTGCCACCTTGAAGAAAGATATCAGCTTGACGGAAGAGCGGCATGATCACGGTATTGGTTTTTATAACGCGTTAGCGGATGTCGCCCCAGCAATGGGGATGATCGGGACCTTGATTGGTCTGGTTGCCATGCTTTCTAACATGGATGATCCTAAGGCCATCGGCCCGGCAATGGCAGTGGCTTTGCTGACGACTATGTACGGGGCGATGCTGGCAAATATGGTAGCGACACCGATTGCCAACAAGCTCGCACTACGCAAAGAACAAGAGAAGTTAAACCGTCGTCTTATTATGGACGGCTTACTCGCGATTCAAGATGGTCAAAACCCACGTGTGATTGATGGCTTTTTGAAAAATTACCTCAATGAAGGCAAGCGTGCAGTGGATGTCGATAATTAAAGCGTCTGCGTTGAACATCAAAAATAGCGAGATTTAAGGAGTCCTCATGGCACAACAGCAAGAAGAAGAAGAGGAATGCAAATGCCCGCCTCCCGGCTTACCGCCTTGGATGGGGACGTTTGCAGACTTGATGTCACTGCTCATGTGCTTTTTCGTCCTTCTGTTGTCCTTTTCAGAAATGGACGTGCTCAAGTTTAAGCAAATCGCTGGCTCGATGAAATTTGCGTTTGGGGTACAAAACGTCCTTGAGGTGAAAGATATTCCTAAAGGGACCAGTGTGATTGCACAAGAATTTCGCCCTGGCCGCCCAGAGCCGACGCCCATTGAAGTGATCATGCAGCAAACCATTGACATGACGCAGCGCACTTTGGACTTTCAAGAGGGGCAAGATGATCGCTCTGGCGGATCTCAGCGGACAACCTCTGACAAAGAAGGTGGATCGAGTGCTCAGGTTGCATCACAGCTTGAACAACAACGGATGCAAGAGCAACTTGAGCAGTTACAAAAAGCCTTGATGCAGGCGTTGCAGCGCGAGATAGAAGAAGGCGCTATCGAGGTTGAAAATCTAGGTCAGCAGCTGGTTATCCGCGTTCAAGAAAAGGGGGCGTTTCCTCCCAATTCTGCGTTTTTGCAGCCTAAGTTCCGCCCCATGGTGCGCCAAATTGCGCAGCTGGTAAAAGATGTTCCTGGAGAAATTAAAGTGTCAGGCCATACCGACAGCACACCGCTGGAGTCTGAGCTATATCGATCTAACTGGGACATCTCCGCACAGCGTGCGGTCTCAGTGGCACAGGAAATGGAAAAAGTGCCCGGCTTTAACCATTTGCGGATGAAGGTAGAAGGCTTGGCCGACACCCAGCCACGAGCTCCGAATAGCTCTCCCGACAATCGGGCCGCCAACCGGCGTGTAGAAATCGCTGTGATGCAAGGGAAACCGAGCTTTTCAGACGAGATCTCTGCTGATGATGTGGCTGATCCCATTCCTTAACATCCTCTGCGACGGTCACGACTTATCGATTCCGATGCGTGAGCGTCGTCTTATTGCCGTTTAATAGACACAAAAATAGCCGGTTTCAGCGGCGCCTTGGTTATTGTATAATCCGCGGCTTTATTTCCAGCTGTATCGARCCGGTTATGAAGTTTATTGTTAAAATTCACCCTGAGGTGATCGTCAAAAGCGAGTCAGTCAGAAAGCGTTTTACTAAAATCCTCGAATGCAATATTCGTAATATTCTAAAGCGTCGGACTGGTAATACGGCGGTATATAACCGTCGGGATCACATTGAGGTGACATTAAAACAACCGGACGAGCGTCAGCTGGTGCTGGATGTGCTAACTAACACGCCTGGCGTCCAAACTGTGCTTGAGGTAGAGCAGACACTGTTTAACGATTTGCATCATATTTATACACTCACCTTAGAGGGTGTGCGTGATCAAATTGAAGGAAAAACCTTTTGTGTCCGAGCCAAACGCCGCGGCAAGCATGACTTTAGTTCTATTGAGCTTGAACGCTATGTGGGCGGTGGGTTAAACCAAGCTGTTCCGTCGGCAAGCGTACAGCTGAAAAAGCCTGACGTAACCGTGATGATGGAAGTTGACCACGATAAGCTGAACTTGGTGAAGCATCGTCATACCGGCTTAGGCGGCTTCCCGCTGGGTACGCAAGAAGACGTACTGAGCTTGATATCGGGCGGCTTCGACTCAGGGGTGTCGAGTTACCTGCATATAAAACGTGGTAGTAAGGTTCACTATTGCTTTTTTAATCTTGGCGGCAAATCTCATGAAACGGGTGTGCAGCAGGTTTCTCACTACCTTTGGAATAAATTTGGTTCCTCGGCCAAAGTGAAGTTTATTTCGATTGATTTCGAGCCGGTGGTTAATAGCATTCTCGAAAACGTTGATAACGGTCAGATGGGCGTGGTGTTGAAACGCATGTTTGTGCGTGCGGCGAGCATGGTTGCAGCGCGCTTCGGTATTCAGGCCTTGGTAACCGGCGAGGCTTTGGGTCAAGTATCTAGTCAAACACTCACTAACTTGCGCATGATTGATAACGTCACTGATAGCCTGATTTTGCGCCCGCTGATCAACTGGGACAAAGAAGATATTATTGATACTGCACGCAAAATTGGCACCGAAGATTTTGCTAAAACCATGCCTGAGTACTGTGGGGTGATTTCGAAAAAGCCCACGGTCAAAGCGGAAAAAGCCAAGTTAGAGCATGAGGAGTCAAAGTTTGACTTTAGCTTGTTAGAACAAGCGGTTGATCAGGCGACGATCATGGATATTCGTGCCATTGAAGCGCTAAGCAAAGAGAAAGCGCCAGAAGCGGAATGGGTCAACGAGGTTGATAAAGATTCCGTCGTTTTAGATATTCGCAGCCGCGAAGAGCAAGAAGACAAACCACTTAAGGTTGAAGGTGCGAACGTCGCTCATATTCCCTTCTTTAAGTTGGCGACGCAATTCGGTGATCTTGACCAAAGTAAAACCTATTTGCTCTATTGTGAACGTGGCGTAATGAGTCGACTGCAAGCCCTGTACCTCAAAGATATGGGCTTTGAGAATGTGAAAGTCTATCGGGTTTAATCATTGTGAATGTAAAAAACAGGCAGCCCAATCGGCTGCCTGTTTGCGATTAGGCGCTGAGCCGATTTATCCTTCGCTGAATTTTTTCTCATAATGCAATTGAGGCAACGGCATCATAGGCTCAGCGACCTGCCAGGCCAGCTTTTTGYCGCCAAGTACATGCACGATTTCAATCGCGAACTCCATCGCTGAGCCGGGTCCCTGACTAGTAATTAAACGGTGATCATAATCGGTCATCACTCGGCGCCGACTGAGCCATTGCTCGGGGATCTGCTCACTGACACTCGGATGGCAGCTTATATGAGATCGAGGGAACAGCTGGTGGCGTTGCAGAACTAAAGCCGGCGCCGCACAAATCGCCGCGACCCAAGCCTGATCGCTTTGCTGCTGCTTAATGATCTCTGTTACCAGCGTGCTGTCACCTAAACATTGTGCGCCGTCGATGCCACCCGGTAAAACCACGCAATCAAATGGTTGATCGGCCACCGCGGCGAGTGTGGTGTCACAGACGATCACCACCCCACGAGAGCCGGTGAGGGTGAGCATCCCATCAGGTGCCGCACTGGCGACAGTCACGTCAAACCCCGCTCGTCGCATCACGTCAATCACGGTGACTGCTTCTATTTCTTCGCTGCCGGGGGCCATACAAATGAGGAGACGTTGTTGACTCATGAGGATTCCTTATGCCGTTGACCTTGTTGTACCGCCTGATAGAGCTGCTGATGATGCGGGGCCGATATGTGGTGTTCGGCCGCGCGCTGCAACACATAACCGGTAATGTATTCGAGCTCTGTCGGACGTTGATAGAAGACATCACGATTCATGGATGAATAGTTGTTTGCGGTTGCTTTTACCACGGTATCAATCTGTTGGCGGATCTCTGTCACAGAGGTGTGGACGCCTTCAGCGCGCATCACATTGGCTAACTCTTGGCACAGTTCGCGAATGATAGGATCGTAGTCAACTTTGAGCAACTCACCATTTTGAATGCCATGCACCGCGGTCAGTGGGTTAATTACGCTGTTGATCGCCAGTTTATACCAAAGTGACTGAAAAATGTCGCACTTCCATGTCGCGGTGGGAAGGGCATGATCAAACACCTCGGCAATAAAGGTGCAGGCATGGCCGGCTTGATTGCCTGGTCCAATAGCGGTTGGTCCATGCCCGGTGTGCTGACAATCACCGGTACGGGTGCGACAGACACCATGAGATGTGGTAGCAAGCAGCAGAGGTTGAGCGTCAGGTAACTGTGTTGCCAGCCATTGATGCGGTCCCATTCCATTATGCATAAGTACAACCAGAGTCTCTGGGTGTAAATAGGATAGATAGGGAAGCAATGCGGCTTGGATATCATAGGCTTTGGTGCAGACTAACCAGAGATCGCTTTGTTGCATCAAAGCGGTTTGGTTGGCGGGCAAGGTGAACGATGTGCCGTCTAAAGAAAGGGTGCGTTCACTTGCGTGGTCTCGTGTGACCAGATTAACGCTATGTCCTGCTTGGGTTAGTTTCACCGCCCATAATGTGCCAATGGCGCCAGCACCAATTAGGGTAATCCTCATCACATCGCCTGCTTGGTTAAAACCTCAGTGTATCATAACCATAGAGGATGAAAGGCAAAGCAGGAAAGCAGCGCGTCGACGAGGGCCGGCGCGCTAGTCAGTTAGAATTTGTAGGTGGCGTTTAGGTAGTGAGAGATACCTGAGGTATCAGCGGTACCACCATCTTCAAACAAGTAGATATCGTTATAGGCTTTTAGGCCATAACCGAGGGCGTAGTTATCTGAATGCCAGTACAGGCCGTTAAACATCGCGCCGCCGTGGGTCGCTTGGTTGTTGCCTTTAAAGGTGTCATCGGCACCAAACTGGTAATCGATATAGCCTTGATAAGACAGGAAACTGCCGTTGTCAAAGAAGTGGAAAGGCTTAAACCAGTTGGTGGAGAATTGGTAACCGTTCCAGTCTTTTTTGTTGATGTCATACAAACCGTAAAGGTTCATGCCCACTTTGCCAAACCAAGGTAGTTCAACATCGGCACCAACCCCCCAGAATGAATTATTAACAATATCGTTGCCTCCATCCCAGTTAAAAAGGGTTGAAAAGTAGACTTCTTGTACAGGGCCAAACGACAAGTCTTGCCCGGTGATGCCGTCAATTGAGAAGCGGGGTGCGAGCTTCATGAACAGCTTGGACGCATTCTTTTTATTGTTGTTGCTGCTATCGTCTTCACCTAAGTCAAAAATATCGACGTAACCATAAAGATCGACCACGCCTTTACGGCCGCCGAATTCCATTTCTAGGTAGTTATGGTCCTTGTCAGTATCGGTACCGAACTGTGGCTTTTCATTAATGGCATACATAGCATTAAACTGAAGCCATTTGTGATCATTTTTGTAAATGTCATCGGAGTAATCGGCGGCGTTGGCAACAGATACGCCGCTTGCGGCGATAACGGCGAGTGCGAGTAGGGATTTTTTCATAGTGACTGCCTCTGCTGGGTGTTAATTACGTGGTGCGCGTTTGTTAAGAGCAGTATATTGATTAAGTTCACTATAAAGAATGCAATAAATATAGACACACAAATAGGCTGTGATCAGCTGCAAGTTGTAACCGTTTACATGGCCGTTTTATGTGATCTTTGTTAATAATTATACGACAGTGGAGAGCAAAACTTTGCACTCCACTGTGATATGTAGGGTCAGTTGCGACGTGAATCTGGGCAGTGTTCAGGTGTTTGATCGTTTTGTGACGGGGATTGGCGGAATTGCCTGCCAATATAGATCAGCATGACCAGTCCAGGAATCACCATCAGAGCGGTTATTACGAAAAATGTTGACCAGCTATCCAACCAGTCCACCATCATGCCACTAAAGGAGGCGACCGTGGTGCGGCCTAGATTCCCCAACGACGCTAAGAGGGCGTACTGAGTGGCTGAAAACGCACGACCCGTTAAGAAGGTTAAGAATGACACGAACGCAATGGTTGCAAACGCTGACGTAAAGTTATCGACTAAGATTGCGCCCAGCAGCAGGTGCTCGTTGGGCCCAACCATCGCCAGCCAGGCAAACATCAGGTTGCTGGACGCCATGGCCACGCCACCAATAAACAGCCCTTTAATCACGCCGAAACGCAAATTGATATAACTACCAATCAGGGTGTAGACCACGGTGAGGCCCCAACCGACAAGTTTGGAGTAGTAACCAATTTGTTCATTGGTAAAGCCGACATCTTTATAAAACACGATCGACATCCGTCCGAGGAAGGCTTCACCCAGCTTGAATAAAAATACAAACAGCAACAGGGTTAATGCTACTTTCACCCCATTGCGACGGAAAAACTCGGCAAAGGGCTCGACCACGGTGACCGCCAGCCACGCACGCAAGCCACTGTATCCTTGCGCCAAATAGTGGCGAGTGGCGGCATCTTGGCGCTGTTCGCGGTCACTTTCTGGTTCTTTCACATACAGCGTCGCCAATGCCATTAAGCCGATAAAGCCTGCCATGATCACATAAACATGATTCCAACCGATGGCATCGGCGTTAACAAAGCCAACATAACCTGGCACCGAATAGCCGGTCCACCAACCAATCACAGACATCGCTGATGCCAGCGGAAACTTATCAGTCTCATGTTCAGCAAAGTTATCAATCCGAAAGGCGTCAATGGCAATATCCTGGGTGGAAGAGGCCAATGCAATCGCAAAGATGAGTGAGGATAACACCACAGTAGTAACCCAAGGATCGACCGCTTTAAGCCCTTGTAAATCAAGTTGTGACAACGCCAAGGTGGCAATCAACATAATAGCTTGAGTCGAAAAAATCCAACTGCGGCGCTGACCCAAGCGCTGAGATAGAAAAGGGATCTTAATGCGGTCGAGTAATGGCGCCCATAAAAAGTTGACTGCATACAGGACGAAAACCGAACCAAATAGACCAATCGCGGTGCGTGATAGGCCCTCGTCGGCCAACCAACCATTTAAGTTGGAGCCAATCAACACCCAGGGAAAGCCACTACAGCAACCCATTAAGAAAACAAAAAGTAAACGACGATCGGCGTAGGGCGCCAATGTCGTTTTGAACTTGGATGACAGCATAGTGGTTAGCCTACTTGTCGCTATTGAGAGGACATCCGGTAGATATTGGTGATAACAATCGGCTGTTGCGGTACATCTTGCATGCGTTTGCTCGGGACGGTCACTGTGGGTTGCTCGGTCATCGTTTGGAGCGTATTAAAGCCCTCCACGACTCGACCAAAAACCGTATATCCCACTTTATTGGGCGTGGCGTCTAAAAAGCCATTATCACGGATGTTGATATAAAACTGCCGGGTGGCGGAGTCGGGCTCTTGCGTACGTGCCATGGCGATTGTCGCTCGCCGATTCTTCAAACCGTTAGATGATTCATTGTCTACCGGCTCGTAGCTTGGTCGGCGATTCAGGGCTTTATCAAACCCGCCGCCTTGCACGACAAATCGTGGGATCACGCGATGAAACTGCGTCCCGACATAACTGCCATCGTCAACATAACGCAAAAAGTTGGCCACGGTTTTAGGCGCTTTTTGTGGGTTTAGTTTTACCGCAAAATCACCCAAGGTGGTTTCGACTTTAACCATGACACTGGCTTGCACTGGCGTGATGACCAGCACAAGAATCCAGAGAAGCGAACGACATACCATGCTTAAAAGTGTGCTTTCATATGATCAAGGAGTTGCTCGTCGTCGGCAATGTCTTGTAACACCGCTTCAAGCAAGTTATTCAGCGCCAGTTCGATATCATCAGGTGATGCACTGCTTACACCACTTTGCGTCGATTTCCCGGTATAACGCTTAACAAAGCGACCCTCAGGGGATTCAGCAACGAGCTGTAATTGAACCGATGCTTCCATGTCATGTTTAAACACGGTGTGTTTGACTCGGACTAAGGCATCAAGAATGTCGAGGCGCAACACTCCCGGGCCATTGGCAACCACTCGAAACCCTTGTGATGACAGTTGACGAGACAGCGTGTCTTCTAATACCACACGCAAATTCTGGCTGGCGTGCAGCGGTTTGACATTGGAGCGACCGCTATCGATAACCGCAACGAATTGTGCGGTACGTAAGTCTTTACTCTTCACCACGACCGGAAGATTGTTGACTTGCTGCTGATTGGATGACGCCGGAGAGGGTGCGATAGTCAGCTGTGGCTCACGGGGTGTCGAACAGCCAGCAAGGACTAATACAGCGATAGCAATAATCAGTTTTTTCATGGGGTTCGGCTTCCTTTTCTTAATATTAGGCATTGACTGCCTTGAGAATAACGAATTTTTTATTCGACGCAACGACAGTGACATGACCAAAAAGACGTTTAAGCTTAGTATGATAGCCGAGATGACGATTGCCAATGACTAAAAGCTCGCCATTCGTGGTCAGAACACGTTTTGCGTCACAAAACATTTGCCAAGCAATATGATCGGTAATGGTTTGCTGCTGGTGGAAGGGTGGGTTACAGAGCACAAGATCGATATCTGTATGCTCAAAACCGGTGAGGCAATCTCTGGCCTCACAGAGAAAACGGCGTGAGTCGATATCATGGCGATTCAGATTGTGTTTTGCGCTGGCGACGGCCATATGGCTTTCATCGACCGCATAAATGAACGCCGCTGGATTATTTCGTGCCGCTTGTAATGCCAATACGCCGTTACCGCAGCCTAAATCGACAATGCGTTTTAAATGTGCCTGACTCGGAATGTGCGGCAGCATTAAATACGCGGCAATATCGAGTTTCTTGGCCGAGAAAACATTGGGCCAGTTAGCCAGTCGCATCGAGAATTCTGGTACGTCGACATCGTTGACCGGATCGGGCTGCGGTACCGGTTGCTTGGTCGGTGTGGTAAAAATCAAACGCGCTTTTTTCTTCGCCAGCGAGGTGGTTGTTGCCCCCAGCCAATGCTCAAACTGATTAAGGGTCGAGGTATGGATCTCTTTCGCTTTAGCACTCGCTAGCACAAGCGTATGCGCATCAGTGACACTGGCGAGTTGCTGAAGTTGCCAAGTGAGCATTTTACTGCTTTTCGGTACGCGTAACATCACCGCATCGATATCCGCCGGTAAGGTATCTAAGCTGGTAAGCTGAGTGATACCCGCGAGATCATTGTGTGCCAGATTCTCAATCGTCGCTTGCTGCGAAATAACCGAATCGCTGACTTGAAAAACATCAAATCCTTGCTGGCTGGCCCAGCAACTGAGTGCGCCAAATTGATCATTAATGATCAATATTCGCGCATTTTTACGTACTGACCATGTGCTAGCGTGCGCAATCATATATTCATCGGCGGCATCGAAGGCTTGTAGCGTCTCATTTTTTCGCTGCGGGTAACGGTGTAGCGTCAAGGCTGATTCGCTACCTGGAATCGGAAGTAGTGTTTTCATTGGCGCGTTTGCATCGGGGGTTACGGACTGCGTATATTGTCGCACTCAAGCGATAACTGCAATGTAAACGAGGGCAAACTGCCTGTCGTTGCTTGATCCATCACTCGATTCGCAATTTTATCAATAACGGCTAAAATCTGGGCAGGTCGCCCGGAGATTTTGGGGACGTCATGAAAATTGAAACAGAAATAACAGAAAAACTGACGCGGGCTTTCACGCCGGCCCACCTTGAGGTACACAACGAAAGTTATATGCACAATGTGCCTGAAGGCGCGGAAAGTCATTTCAAGGTGGTGGTTGTCTCGGAGCTATTCAGCGACCAGCGGCTTATTCAGCGCCATAGAGCGGTGAATAGCACACTCGCGGATGAATTGGCGGGTGAGGTTCACGCGCTTGCGATTCACACCTATTCACCGCAAGAATGGCAAGCGCAGACCCAAGCGCCTGACTCTCCGGCATGTCGAGGTGGTGACGTGAATGCGTCTTAGACGAGTGAGAGTGGGCATGATTTTATCTTTTACCTCATGGCAACAATTTCTTACATAAAGGCCTGGTGTCTGCTTGGTATTGATTACGGCCAGACAAGTGTTAATCCGTGACTGTCTCGGTCAACAGCTGTCTGCAACGCGTAAAAAAACAACAGTAAAACTGTGAAGTTACAACGCGCATTGTTTGTACAGGTATGGATAATTGCCACGCCCTAGTGACAATATCCATAGAATCAGTGCTGGGGTTAGTGATAGAATATCGTGCTTAAAGACTAACCTAGGTTGCCTTTGTGTGATGGAGTGGTTAGCAGGATGTTGCGACGGTGTGCCTTTAGGCCGCCATTCAGTCGAAAGTCGTGTCTTTAACTGCGCAATAACAGAATTCTTTTTCCCGTTAATGTAGTGCAAGTGCGTATGATTACAATAAAAAAGGGTTTGGATATCCCCATCGCAGGGACTCCTACTCAGGTGATAAGTGATGGTCCAGCCATCAAGAAAGTCGCCTTGCTTGGCGAAGAGTACGTTGGAATGCGCCCCACTATGCATGCGCGAGTGGGTGATGTAGTGAAGAAAGGCCAAGTGGTTTTCGAAGATAAGAAAAACCCTGGCGTCAAATTTACTGCGCCCGCAGCTGGTAAAGTGGTTGAAGTCAATCGCGGTGCCAAACGTGTTCTTCAGTCTGTCGTCATTGAAGTCGATGGAAATGAGCAAGTTACCTTCAATAAGTATGAAGCGTCGCAATTAGCCTCGCTAGACCGTCAAGCCGTTGTTGATCAACTGGTTGAGTCTGGGATGTGGACCGCGCTCCGCACCCGACCGTTCAGCCGTTCTCCAGCGATTGATGCTGAACCCGAAGCTATTTTTGTTAACGCAATGGACACTAATCCGCTCGCCGCGGATCCTAAAGTGATCATTGATGAACAGAAAGAGGCCTTCGTGGCTGGTTTAGACGTCGTATCGCGCCTCACGGACAAATCTGTCTTTGTGTGCAAAGCAGACGTTGAGCTTCCAACCAGCAAGCAATCTAATGTCGAACAACACGTTTTTGCTGGTCCTCACCCAGCAGGACTGGTTGGTACCCATATCCATTACTTGCGTTCTGTTGATATGGAAAAGCAGGTGTGGCATCTCAACTATCAAGATGTGATTGCGTTTGGGCATCTATTCCTAGCCGGTGAAATCCATACGGACCGTGTTGTGTCTATTGCGGGTCCTATGGTCAGTCAGCCACGCCTCATTCGTACCCAGCAAGAGCTGTTTGGTTGGCTAGCACCCGGTAAAAATCGCTTCTCAGTGACGCGCGCTTATCTTGGCCATTTGTTTAAAGGTCAGCTTTTCAATTTAACCACCTCCACCAATGGCAGTGATCGTTCCATGGTGCCGATCGGTAATTATGAGCGAGTGATGCCGCTAGATATCGAGCCAACCATGTTGCTGCGTGATATCTGTGCCGGCGATACAGATAGCATGCAACAGCTAGGCGCGCTGGAGTTAGATCCTGAAGATTTGGCCCTTTGTACCTTTGTCTGCCCAGGCAAGTACGAATTTGGTCCAATGCTCCGCGAGAGCCTGGAAAAAATTGAGAAGGAAGGGTAACAGATGAGCCTGAAAAACTTTTTAGAGCAAATCGAGCCACACTTTGAGCCAGGCGGTAAACACGAAAAGTGGTTTGCCTTGTATGAAGCGGTTGCGACCATTTTATACACGCCAGGTATGGTGACCAAAGCCGGCGCGCATGTGCGTGACAGTATCGATTTGAAACGCATCATGATCATGGTTTGGCTTGCGGTGTTCCCAGCGATGTTCTGGGGGATGTACAACACAGGTAACCAAGCGATTATGGGCTTGATGGACTTGTATTCAGGCGATCAGCTTGCGCAGGTCATTAGTGGAAACTGGCATTATTGGTTAACCGAGTCCATCGCTGGGCCGCTAGCGGCTGCAAGCTGGGGGACCAAAACCATTCTCGGTGCCACCTACTTCCTGCCTATTTATGCCACCGTCTTTATTGTAGGTGGTTTCTGGGAAGTACTTTTCTGCATCGTGCGTAAACACGAAGTAAACGAAGGTTTCTTTGTTACATCCATTTTGTTTGCCCTCATCGTGCCGCCGACATTGCCATTATGGCAAGCCGCGCTCGGTATCACCTTTGGTGTGGTCGTTGCAAAAGAGATCTTTGGCGGAACGGGACGTAACTTCTTGAACCCAGCATTGGCCGGTCGTGCGTTCTTGTTCTTTGCCTATCCAGCACAGATCTCGGGTGATTTGGTATGGACTGCAGCTGATGGTTACTCAGGTGCAACCGCGCTAAGCCAATGGTACACCGGTGGCCAATCAGCACTGATGCACAATGTTAGTGGTCAAACCATGACTTGGATGGACGCCTTTATTGGTAATATCCCAGGTTCAATTGGTGAAGTCTCGACCATTGCCATCTTAATTGGCGGTGCAGCCTTGGTATACATGCGGATCGCGTCATGGCGCATCATCGTGGGTACCTTTTTGGGCATGGCCGTTGCGGCGACCTTGTTTAATCTGATTGGTTCAGATACCAACCCGATGTTCAGCATGCCGTTCTACTGGCACTTGGTGCTGGGTGGTTTTGCATTCGGTATGATGTTCATGGCAACAGACCCGGTATCTGCTGCGTTTACCAATAAAGCGAAATGGTGGTATGGCGCATTGATCGGTGCCATGGCAGTGATCATTCGTGTGGTAAACCCAGCATATCCAGAAGGTATGATGCTGGCGATCTTGTTCGCTAACCTGTTTGCACCTCTCTTTGATAACTTGGTGATTCAGGGCAACATCAAACGGAGACTGGCTCGTAATGGCAAGTAGTAACGATAGTATTAAAAAGACGCTGATCGTTGTTATCGCGTTGAGCTTGGTGTGCTCAATCGTGGTGTCTGGTGCAGCGGTGGCGTTACGTCCTTTGCAACAAATGAACGCAAAATTAGACGTACAAAAGAACATCCTTTCGGTCGCAGGTGTCGATGTGGCGGGTGGTAAGAGCGCGATTAACGATGCTTACAACAAGTATATTGAAACGCGCTTAGTCAGCCTTGARAAGGGCGACTATGTCAGCCCGGATGCTGTCAATGTTGCTGATGCAGCTGATTATGATCAGCGCGCAGCCGCGAAAGATCCTAGCCTCTCGAAAAAGCTAAGTAGCGAAGAGAATGTAGCAGACATTGGCCGTCGTGCTGATGTCGCTAAAGTCTACGTCGTGAAAAATGATTCGGGTGATATACAGCGCCTCATTCTCCCCGTAAAAGGCTCAGGCCTATGGAGTATGATGTACGCGTTTGTCGCGGTTGAGCCGGATGGTAACACGGTTGCTGATATCGTTTACTATGAGCAAGGTGAAACCCCTGGCTTAGGTGGCGAGGTCGAAAACCCGAAATGGCGCGCGAAGTGGGATGGTAAAAAACTGTTCAACGAGCAAGGCGAGCCAGCCATTCGAATCGTTAAAGGCGGCGCACCTGAAGGAAGTGAGCACGGCATTGACGCGCTTTCTGGTGCAACGCTGACCAGTAACGGTGTTCAGAATCAATTTAATTTCTGGCTAGGTGAGCAGGGTTTCGGCCCGTTCTTAGCAAAAGTTCGTGAGGGAGGCCTGACCAATGGCTGAAGCGAAAGAACTGAAGAAAAATCTGCTATCGCCGGTGCTAGACAACAACCCGATTGCCTTACAGGTTCTCGGGGTGTGTTCGGCACTAGCGGTGACTACGCAGATGCAGACAGCCTTTGTCATGACACTGGCGGTGATGTTCGTCACCGCAATGTCTAACTTTTTCGTGTCGCTGATTCGCAACCACATTCCTAATAGTGTACGTATCATCGTTCAAATGGCGATCATCGCTTCATTAGTTATTGTGGTTGACGAAACGCTGAAAGCGTTTGTTTATGACATCTCTAAACAGCTTTCGGTCTTCGTGGGGCTGATCATCACTAACTGTATCGTGATGGGACGCGCTGAAGCCTATGCAATGAAGTCATCGCCACTACCGTCGTTCATGGATGGTATCGGTAACGCATTGGGTTATGGTTTTGTTCTGATGACAGTGGCTTTCTTCCGCGAGCTTCTTGGCTCTGGCTCTGTCTTTGGCGTATCAATCCTGCCGGTTGTCAGCGAAGGTGGTTGGTATCAGCCTAACGGCATGATGCTGTTAGCCCCCTCTGCATTCTTCCTCATCGGCTTTTTGATTTGGATTGTGCGTACCTTCAAACCAGAACAAGTTGAAGCGAAGGAGTAACAGCACATGGAACACTATCTAAGCCTGCTGGTGCGCTCAATCTTTATTGAGAACATGGCGTTGGCATTCTTCCTCGGCATGTGTACTTTCTTGGCGGTGTCTAAGAAAGTGAAAACGGCGTTCGGCCTCGGTGTCGCTGTTGTGGTGGTACTGACTATTTCGGTACCGGTTAACAACCTGGTTTACAACCTTATCCTACGTGAAGATGCGTTGGTTAAAGGGGTGGATCTGAGCTTTCTGAACTTTGTGACCTTTATCGGTGTTATTGCTGCTTTGGTACAAATCTTGGAAATGGTATTGGATCGGTTCTTCCCACCGCTCTACAACGCACTCGGTATTTTCCTACCGTTGATTACAGTGAACTGTGCCATCTTTGGTGGCGTATCATTTATGGTACAACGTGATTACAACTTCGCCGAGTCGGTCGTTTATGGCTTTGGTTCGGGCGTAGGCTGGATGTTAGCCATCGTCGCGCTGGCGGGGATCCGCGAGAAAATGAAGTATTCAGATGTGCCACCTGCACTACGAGGATTAGGGATTACCTTCATCTCTGTAGGTCTGATGGCATTGGGCTTTATGTCTTTCTCTGGTGTGCAACTGTAAGCCGGGTAAACTGCGAGGAAAGGAATAGTCAATGGACATTATTCTTGGTGTAGTGATGTTTACTCTGATTGTACTGGCGTTGGTGATGGTGATTTTATTCGCCAAATCGAAGCTGGTACCAACCGGAGACATCACAATCGATATTAATGACGATCCTGAAAAAGCGATCGTCACTCAGCCAGGCGGAAAACTGCTTGGCGCACTGGCTGGTGCTGGTGTATTTGTGTCTTCTGCCTGTGGTGGCGGTGGTTCATGCGGTCAATGTCGTGTGAAGATCAAAGAAGGCGGTGGTGACATTCTACCGACCGAGCTTGACCACATTACCAAAGGTGAAGCGCGTGAAGGTGAGCGTCTGTCGTGTCAGGTTGCTATTAAGCAAGATATGAAGATTGAGCTGCCAGAAGAGATCTTTGGCGTCAAGAAGTGGGATTGCGAAGTTATTTCTAACGATAACCAAGCCACGTTTATCAAAGAGCTTAAATTACGTATTCCAGATGGTGAATCGGTACCTTTCCGTGCCGGTGGTTATATTCAAATTGAGGCGCCACCACACCATATTAAGTACTCGGATTTTGATATTCCTGAGGAATACCGTGAAGACTGGGAGAAGTTCAACCTTTTCCGTTACGAGTCTAAGGTAGATGAAGACATTATTCGTGCGTACTCCATGGCTAACTACCCTGAAGAAGAGGGTATTATCATGCTTAACGTACGTGTGGCGACGCCACCACCGCGTAACCCAGACGTGCCACCGGGCCAGATGTCCTCTTACATTTGGTCATTAAAGCCGGGTGACAAGTGCACTATCTCGGGTCCATTTGGGGAGTTTTTCGCCAAAGACACCGACGCAGAGATGGTATTTATCGGCGGTGGTGCAGGTATGGCGCCAATGCGCTCACATATCTTTGACCAGCTCAAACGTCTTAACACGGATCGTAAGATTACGTTCTGGTATGGCGCGCGGTCTAAACGTGAAATGTTCTACGTTGAAGATTTCGATATGCTCCAAGAGCAAAATGAGAACTTCAACTGGTATTGCGCACTGTCCGACCCGCTACCAGAAGATAACTGGGAGGGTGATACTGGCTTTATCCATAATGTGCTTTATGAAAACTATCTGAAAGATCATGAGGCACCGGAAGACTGCGAGTATTACATGTGTGGACCACCAATGATGAACGCTGCCGTGATTGGCTTGCTTAAAGATCTTGGTGTAGAAGACGAAAACATCATGTTGGATGATTTCGGCGGATAGGCACTGATTGTTCGTCTGACCTTGTAATGGCTGGCCCAAGGGCCAGCCATTTTACGTATAAACCTGATGTCGAAGGACACCACTATGAAGAAGTTTTGGTTACGCTGTGCAACAGTCGTTGCCGTGGTTGCAGGTCTTGTCGGTTGTGAGCGCGCCCCTGAGCTTGTGCATCTTACGGGCGAGACGATGGGGACCTATTATTCGATCAAATATATCGCGACGGACGCTACTCCCTCGCAGGATGTCGTTCAAGCGGCTATCGATCAGCGTTTAGAAACAGTCAACGATCAGATGTCGACTTACCGAACAGACTCCGAATTGAGTCAATTCAATCAGCACCAAGCGAACTCACCTGTTTCTGTCTCTCCAGCGACAATCACCGTGATTAACGAGGCGATTCGGCTGAATCAATTTACCCAAGGCGCGCTTGATGTCACAGTGGGACCACTGGTTAACCTTTGGAGTTTTGGGCCAGAAAAGCGGCCGGAGACTATTCCCAGTGATGAAGAGATAGCGTCACGGATGGCGATGACGGGCTTAGAACACCTTAGTGTAGATGGGCGTCGACTCACAAAAACCAACCCTGACTTGTATGTTGACTTATCAACCATTGCGAAAGGGTACGGGGTGGATGTTGTGGCAAACTACCTTGGCGATTTAGGACTCGATAACTATTTGGTTGAGATTGGTGGTGAGTTACAATTAAAAGGTGTTAACCAAGATCAAGTGCCTTGGCGTATCGCGATTGAGAAACCGAGTGCGGGAGCGCAGTCAGTACAAGAGATCGTCGAGCCAGGCGATATGGCGGTTGCTACATCTGGCGACTATCGCAACTACTTTGAAAGTGATGGTATGCGTTATTCGCACATTATCGATCCTGCGACAGGACGTCCGATCAATCATCACTTGGTCTCAGTAACCGTGCTTGATCCGTCTTGTATGACGGCTGATGGCTTAGCCACGGGCTTTATGGTACTCGGGCCAGATAAAGCGATGGAATTAGCCAACAAAGCGAATATTCCTGTATTTATGGTAGTAAAAACAGACGATGGGTTTGAAGAAATCGCGTCAGAGGCGTTTAAACCTTATTTGCAGCGTTAGTGTCTTTATGGACAGCGTCAGTGCCGTTGAGGCAGCACGATTAAAGCACGCGTAATGCGTGTTACTCGCTCAGCGCATCACATGGCGCTGAGCATCACGACCAATAATAGGTGAGCAATTATGTCAGTCTTTCTTATCACCTTCGCAGTCTTTCTCCTTGTCATTGCGGGTATGGCGATCGGTTATATCGTTCAGCAGAAAACCATCAGCGGCAGCTGTGGTGGCTTGGGGGCGATCGGTATTGAAAAAGAGTGTGACTGCCCAGAGCCGTGCGATGCACGAAAAAAACGCGAAGCGCGGGCGGAGAAGACGCGTGAGTGGAAAAAAAATCAAATTATCTAACGTGTTTTGCCAACGCGTCATTTTATAAAGCGCGTGGCTAACCCGTCTGAACTCTGATGAAAAGGCCGGAGCATGAGCAGAAAAATCATTCATATTGATATGGATTGTTTTTATGCCGCAGTAGAAATGCGCGATAATCCGGCCTTACAGTCTATTCCTTTAGCCATTGGTGGCTCTGCCGATGGACGTGGTGTCATTGCCACCTGTAATTATCCCGCGCGGCGGTTTGGCATACGTTCTGCGATGGCCACCGCTCAAGCATTAAAGCTGTGTCCCGGCTTGACAGTGATGCGTGGCGACATGGCGAAATATCGTCGCATCTCTCAACAGTTGCATGCTATTTTTCATCGCTATACCGATACCATAGAACCGCTTTCCCTTGACGAAGCCTACCTCGATGTCTCTGAGACTCAATGTTATCAAAATTCTGCAACCTTAATAGCCGAAGCAATTCGGCGAGACATTCGCCATGAGTTAGGATTAACGGCCTCGGCGGGCGTGGCGCCGATTAAATTTATCGCCAAAGTAGCGTCGGATAAAAAAAAACCCGATGGTATTTGCGTGGTGTCACCCGACCAAGTTGAACACTTTGTTCGCGATCTCCCTTTACAGTCTATTCCTGGTGTGGGACGGGTCACCTTGACCAAGTTGCATGAATGGAATCTGTTTACCTGCCATGATATTCAAACCGCGGATCCATCAATGCTTGTCCAGCGCTTTGGTAAATTTGGTTCCGTGCTTTGGCAGCGTGCTCATGGCATTGACCGACGTGAGGTGCAAGTTGAGCGTATACGGAAATCCGTTGGGGTCGAAAAAACCTTGTCTGAGGATCTAAACTTGCTTGATGCCTGTTTGCCGTGGATTGATCGTTTATACGATGAATTGCTGACGCGATTAGAAAAAGCTGATGCAGGGGGACGAATTTGCCGGCAAGGGATCAAAATGAAGTTTAATGACTTTCAAACCACCACGGTCGCACACCGATGTGAGTCCTTGGACCGCGCCTTGTTTGATACCTTGTTACACGAAGCCTTTTATCG
>NZ_MUFH01000159.1:0-5895 GCF_001996115.1 Salinivibrio sp. MA427 | reverse complement strand
TCCATACACACGCAACAATATGTCAGACGCTGCCCGAGAAGCCAATCAAGCTTGGTTATCTCAGCTGTGGGATGCCTATGTCAGCGATGTGGCGAACAATCGTGGCATCGAGCCGAGTGTACTGTCCCCGAGCGCGAAGCAATTACTGGCCTCATTGCGTGACTTTGATGGCGATTTTTCCGCCCTCTCTGAGCATCTTGGCATTGTCGATAAGCGCATGACGCGTCAGCAAATTCGTCGCTATTTGGCCGATAAATTTGGCAGTGACGGTGAAGACAGCTTCGAATACACCGGCTATTACGATTATCTGCCAAAAATACAAAGCGGCTTTAGCCTGCCAGGCAGTGATAATATCGCCGTCGTGGTCGCCAGTGGTCCGATCATGGATGGACGTCAGCGCCCAGGGACCGTGGGTGGCGATACCACTGCCGCTATGCTACGCGATGCCCGCCTTGACAGCGGTGTGAAAGCGGTCGTGCTTCGCGTCGATAGTCCAGGGGGCAGTGCATTCGCCTCTGAAATTATCCGTAATGAAGTGGATGCGCTACGCGAAGCGGGTAAACCTGTGGTGGTCTCGATGTCGAGTGTCGCCGCCTCTGGCGGTTATTGGTTATCTGCCAGCGCCGATCGTATTATCGCTCAGCCCACCACGATTACCGGCTCAATCGGTATTTTTAGCTTGTTCACCACCTTTGAGAACACGCTGGGTGATCTCGGCGTGCAGTCTGATGGTGTCGGCACCACACCGTTTGCAGGGGTTGGCGTAACGCGGGCACTGCCAGACGAGGTAGGAGATATCATGCAGTTAGGCATTGAGCATGGTTACCATCGCTTCTTGTCATTGGTCAGCAACCATCGCGATATGTCGATGGAAAAGGCAAACCAAGTCGCTCAAGGTCGGGTATGGACGGGACAAGATGCCTTGAGTTTGGGATTAGTTGACAGCTTGGGTGACTTTGACGACGCCGTGTCTGCCGCCGCTGAACTGGCTAACCTCGAAAACTATCAACTAGATTGGATGCAACAGCCACTGACGCCGTTTGAGCAATTTATCAACGAAGTGCTGGGGCAAAGCGCCAACGTGCTCGGTGAAGCGGTGCAAGCGACAATGCCATCGATTGCGCGCCAGTTGACGGCATCGCCCCAGTGGCAGTCGTTAACCTTGCTGGAAAAGTTTAACGATCCGCAAGGTCGTTACTTATTCTGCTTAAACTGTGAGTATCAGTAGGAACCACTCGCCCTGGCCGTTCGGTCAGGGCCTCTTCTCTGTTTTTCTTCTATTCTGTGTGTCGCTCGGTATTACCGATGTAATCGTTACATGTATACTGTGCTCACGCTCATTAAATGCAGATTTGACATGATGGAACGTAAACATATTTATATTGCTTACACTGGTGGCACGATCGGGATGCAAAAATCTGATCATGGTTATGTCCCAGTGTCCGGCTTTCTCCAGCAACAGTTGGAAAACATGCCTGAATTCCATCGTCCAGAAATGCCGCTTTTTACTATCCATGAGTACGAACCACTCATTGATTCATCGGACATGACGCCAACGGATTGGCAACGGATTGCGGACGATATTGGCGAAAATTACCACGCATATGACGGCTTTGTGATATTGCATGGCACAGATACCATGGCATACACAGCATCGGCGCTGTCATTTATGTTAGAAAATTTAGAAAAGCCGGTAATAGTCACCGGCTCCCAGATCCCGATTGCTGAGTTGCGTTCCGACGGGCAAGCCAACCTGCTCAACGCACTGCATATTGCATCGAATTATCCGGTGAACGAAGTGACGCTGTTTTTTAACAACCAACTTCTGCGCGGCAATCGGAGCACTAAGTCGCATGCTGACGGGTTTAACGCGTTTACCTCACCCAACTTGCCAGCGTTGCTTGAAGCTGGGATTCATATTGAGGTAAAAGCGGACAAGCTCAATCAACCTTCGCAAGGGCCGTTTAAGGTCCATACTATTAGCGATCAACCGGTTGCCGTGATCATGATGTATCCGGGCATTTCGCCAGACGTTGTCAGAAATGCGCTTAAACAGCCCGTCAATGCGATGATCTTATTGACCTTTGGGGTCGGCAACGCACCACAAAATCCCGAGTTACTCGATTTACTCAAACAGGCTACGGATCGCGGTGTGCTGGTGTTAAATCTCACTCAATGCTTGGCAGGACGGGTCAATATGGGTGGCTATGCGACCGGCTGTGCGCTGGCCGATGCGGGCGTACTGAGTGGCTATGACATGACACCCGAAGCGGCGTTAGCCAAGCTTCACTTCTTGCTCAGTCAGTCATTACCCTTTGAAACCTTGCGAACTTGGGTGCAAAAAGATTTACGTGGTGAGCTCAGCTATTATTAGCGTGTGAACAGAAGTGACGGTGAACGCTATTGTGACGATTACGCCGGCCGAATGCCGGCGTTTACGCTTTAGCGAGGACACGTTCAGCAAACCATATCCCACAAGGCGTGCCGCCCAATCTATTCGATCAGCATTGGTGCTGATTGGGTTAGCACTAGTGCTTGGTCTCAATATCGATTCGCTGCCCATCTTGACCGGCAAATTCACGCTTGAGCTCGGCTTTTGATTTCCAAGTCACCTGACCCCCTTTCGCGACCGTCATATGCTGAGGCTGGCTGTTATGACGTGATTGGTAAAGCATAACGGCTTGCAAGGCTTGATCGCGTTGTGCTTGATTAAGGCTGGTACCATCAGGCCATTTACCGGTTTCTACCGCGTAACACAAACGATCGTATATTTCAGGCGTCATTGCTTTTAAGACTTGTTCTATATCCATGATTACCTCTGTGTGGTCCGGGTCCGACTATTATGCCTGATCTTGGTCGGTAGACGGCATGTTTAGCACAGTGCGCTTTATCACGCTTTTACGCAKCAACTACACTCAAAGATAACGTATACTCGACGTAGTTGACTCAGGGTACGACAAATAATGAATTTACGATTACTTACTCGCTACGTTTATCGTCTCGGTCTTGTCACGAGTTTACTGCTACTCGTCGGCTGCGATGGACAACCGACCACCAATCAAGTGTGCGAAACGCACCCCGAATTATGCGAAGGGCTAAACATTGGCGACGGACAATGCCGATTTGAGCGCTCGGACCTGATTTTCGATCGTTTGGCGGTTGACCAAAAGCCAACCGATCTCAATAAACTTACCGAACTCAAGCAAACAAAGGCGTACTTGCGCTGTATGGAGCTGGTAGCTGAAATTGAGCCTACCACACTCAAACAACGCAAAACCAAGCGTACGGAGGCGGTCTACCATGCTTATGATGCGATTGCTCGTTTGGAAGATGAACTGGAAGCCTCTTATCAACCACCGGTGATTTACTACCGTTGGTCTCAGGGTGACAACGGCGCCCTACCCCAGTTTTTAAAGCTTGAAGGCACTCCCCACCTGGAAACGCCCCAGTTACAACTTGGTCTGGCGACCTATTATGTCTCACGGGATAAAGCTAAAACCGTGAAGATTTTATTGCACGCGTTGGAGCTGTATGACGGCCGCGATCTCACCGTAAAGCAAGACGTGATTCCAGAGGTGATTAAATCACTCGCCACCACCAATCATGCGCTTAAACGCTTTGAACATGCGTATTTGTGGGCGAAAGTGGGGCAAAGTTACAATCTTCCCATTGCCAACAGTGATCGTTTGTCTCGACTTTACACACTGAGCGAACAACAGGAGACGTCACTGCAGCGATTGGCATTTGAAATATCAGCCGCGATCGACGATGGCAATTTTCAAGCGTCATTGCTCGCACCCATTACTCAGTAAAAGGCAACCACTCAGTAAAAAGCAACGCTCAATCAAAGGTAAACCGGTCACGTCAAACTTGTCGTACCAGTTTACCTTTCGTAATTGCCCTTCTTCGTATTTCGTGCGTCTGTAGAACGTAACGACATCGACGTGGTAGCAATCAACGATCTTATCGACGTTGAATACATGGCTTATATGCTGAAATACGATTCAACTCACGGCCGTTTTAACGGCACCGTAGAAGTTGAAGGTGGTAACCTGATCGTTAACGGCAAAACCGTACGCGTAACAGCAGAACGTAACCCAACAGACCTTAAGTGGGATGAAGTGGGTGTTGACGTYGTTGCTGAAGCGACCGGTATCTTCCTAACTGACGAAACAGCGCGTCAACACATCCAAGCGGGTGCGAAGAAAGTTGTTCTAACTGGTCCATCAAAAGACGCAACGCCAATGTTCGTTATGGGTGTTAACCACAGCGATTACGCGGGTCAAGATATCGTTTCTAACGCATCTTGCACCACGAACTGCCTAGCGCCTGTCGCGAAAGTACTGAACGACAAGTTCGGTATCGTATCTGGCCTGATGACCACTGTTCACGCAACCACTGCGACTCAGAAAACCGTTGACGGTCCTTCTGCGAAAGACTGGCGCGGCGGCCGTGGTGCATCTCAGAACATCATCCCATCTTCAACAGGTGCAGCCAAAGCGGTTGGTAAAGTACTGCCAGAGCTTAATGGTAAACTGACTGGTATGGCGTTCCGTGTGCCAACTGCCAACGTTTCAGTGGTTGACTTGACTGTTAACCTAGAAAAAGCAGCGTCTTATGACCRAATCTGTGCGGCAATGAAAGAAGCGTCTGAAGGCGAGCTGAAAGGTGTACTTGGTTACACTGAAGATGCAGTTGTTTCTCAAGACTTCATCGGCGAAGTACAAACTTCAGTATTCGATGCTAAAGCAGGTATCGCGCTGACTGACAACTTCGTGAAAGTGGTTTCTTGGTACGACAACGAAATCGGCTACTCAAACAAAGTACTTGACCTAGTTGCACACATCTCTAAGTAAGTAGCAATTACAATAGTATCGATAAAGGCGGCCTAGAGCCGCCTTTTGTGTATCTGGCGCCTATCCAATGAGCCGGTTTTTGTTCGTAGACACTCCCCGAAGAGGTTTAAGCTATGTCCATGTCTTTGCTTTTTGAACGTCAACTCTCCGCCTCGGTCGATTTATGCTATCGGCAATCGGTCCCGATTCTTCGCGTGAGTCACCCATCGTGCGCCGCCACCATCAGTCTTTTCGGCGGCCACTTACTCTCCTTTGCGCCTACAGGTGAATCCTCACTGGTTTGGATGAGTCGCAACGCCGTCTACGATGCGCAAACACCATTACGAGGCGGCGTCCCTATTTGTTGGCCTTGGTTTGGACAATCGGGCTCGCCTTCGCATGGCTTTGCGCGTCGACAGATGTGGCAATTGGCGCAGGTTGACGAGCAACCGGATGGCGTGATTGTGCAACTGAAGCTGTCTGAATCTGCCCAGTCAATGGCACTCTGGCCCCATCGTTTTGAAGCAACCGTCACTTTCACCCTGACACAAAAAGCCACGATTTCCCTCGCCGTCACCAATACCGATCAGCATGATTGGACGATGGGCGGCGCATTACACAGCTACCTGACCGTCGCGGACAGCGAGCAGGCTTATGTAGACGGGGTTGGTAATCAGTACCTCGATAATTTCAGTGCCGGAGCGGCTCAACCTGCTCCGGGAAAGGTCACGTTTGAAAGCCCCGTGGATCGCATTTATACCGGGGCGCGCGATACACTGTCACTCACCGATCCGGCCGGTAACCGTCGCGTTTATGTCACCAACCAAGGCGCGACCAGCGCGGTGATATGGAACCCTGGACAAGCTGCCTCAGTACAAATGGCAGACATGGATGACGATGGCTATCAACATTTTGTTTGCATTGAGGCCGCGCTTGAGCAACCAGATACCCTGGTATCGCCAGGGCAAACCTATACCCTGGCCACAACGTTATGTGATGAAAAAGCGCGACGCTAAACAAAGCGGCCACCTTGGTATAAGGTGGCCGCGTTGTTACATAG
>NZ_MUFH01000158.1:0-5918 GCF_001996115.1 Salinivibrio sp. MA427 | reverse complement strand
AGCTTGTCGATTCGCTTGAGTGTTTTTCTATCCTGACTTTGCCAGTATACGTAGTCACGCCACGCATCATGCGTCCAGCAAAGTAAGCGACTATTCATCGTTATCGACTAACGTGTGCTCCATCGCTTTACCCATCTTGTACTGAGTAATAGAGCGATTTAGGTGCTCAGCATTGGCGGGCGAGCGCAACAGATGGACGGTTTCCATAAGGCTGTTGTAGTAGTCAAGCGACATCACCACCGCGTCTTCCGCATCACGTCGGGTAATGACAGCGGTATCAGCGTCATCAACCACCCCATCTAATACCGTTTTGAGGCTATTTCTCGCTTCAGTAAACGAAATAATTTTCATCGGATCACTCCTATTCGTACAACATCGAAGTATAGAGCAATAAACTAGACATGTACAACTTAAGGAACATGTCTAGTGGTTATTCGCTGAGCACAACCGTCCCGCAGTGACAGCGGGCCAAGTGTTCGGGTTGGATGGATGTTTGACCGACTTGTTTTATCATGCGCTTAGCTGTTCAGTTTCATGGTTATCAAGCGGATAGACTTTCTCAAAGCGCTCTAACACCAAAGGAGATTGGGTTGTAAACGGCACGCCGAGTGCTTGCCCCTCTTGCTCAAAAAACGCAAGATGGGCCTGCCGCCACCACGCATAGCTCTTGTCGCCTTCACCTTCCGCAGCGGCGAATTCAGCAGTCACTTGATCAAACGGGCACTCTCTCACTTCAGTCACCTTGATAATACAAACCGGCTGCTGCGCCCAGTTAAGCACCACGGTTAAACGTCCGACTTGCGGGTAAGGTTCGTTTTCGATCTCGTAGCAGGCTTTTAAGCTGCACGATGCGCGTTTTATGCCTTGATCAATCAAACGGGCGCATTCGTTAGCATTGTATTCATCCGCACAAAAGTACTCAGCAATGGTTTCAGGCACAGCCTGACGTTCTGCGTCACTTAAAGTGGCAAGGTAGGCGTTTAAGTATTCCTGTTGTTCTGTATTCATTAGCATCCTTGATCTTTCTACCTAATTCGCGGTTTGGCACGTTGCGCGAGTTATCAACACAGTAGTTTTAGCCGTTTAATTCGCACGTTTGTTTCTTTTACATTGCCAGCTATCGTAGTCATCGCCGATTTGCATACGTGATGCTGACAATGCCTCAACGTCGTACTGAAATCGTCGTGTGCCATTCCATGCCGGTGTAATGTATACGGTTTCAATATCGGAGATATAATCTTGACTGAAGCTGTCTTTGCTCTGAAACTCAAACGGATTGTAAACCAACTTAATTGTCTCGTTGATTAACTCCCATTCACCTGTGGCATCATATAAAAAGTGCGCATTCTTTTCGCCAAGAAAATATTCAACACGTCCTTGTAGTGAGAACGCGTTGTTATCTTTTAATGTCCATTGCTCTTTGTAGACTTTATCACCTTGCATGGTAAACGAGCATGTCCACTGCCCCATTAGGTTCTGCTTTTTAATGGGGAGCTCTGCAGCAACAGTACTAAAACATGGCAGCATTACTGTGAATGCTAAAAAGAGAACACAGTTACTTTTCACACAAACATTCCTTTTATACGTGTTTCTGGTAAATAGTCATCCTCATGCTGCTAGGCATGCAGATGAGGAAGCCATTTGACAGTGTTATCGCTTATTCTACATCGAATTGGTCACTACTTGGACGTAAAACGTGAAAACTGGAAGACATGGACCATATCAGTTTTACTCTCTATTCCCTATCAATTGTGTTCATTTAAGGCAAAGTCATCACATCAGGCTTGACTGAGCCTCATCATACGAGCCGCGAACAAATCATCAGAGCGACCCACGAATGATGAGAAAAGTCAAGCGAAAAGTCAGCAACTGGAAGCAATACAATCAAGCATTGATCTGCTTTAACTTGAGGGGAATGTTTAATTTTAGTTTTCTTAGTTGTCATTGTTCACCTCGTTAGTGATTGTACCCACTTAACTCGGTGTCCAAAACTGCTGGGACGGATCGCTTTATGGTTTTCGGTATTGCCAATGAGATTTATTTTTATTATATTCCAGGCCGCTCCTCATTAAAAAACCATGAAGTCATTAGATGTTAAAACTCAAATCAAGTCATGCTGTATCGTGTCTGTTTAGCCTGTCCTTTCTACCCGTTTCTTTTGTTATGGCGGAATCTGCAATTGATGAAACTGTAGTTGTCACCGCAAACGCAGGTCAAAGCACAACCCTACTAGATGCCCCTGCAACATTGACCGTGATAGACGTTCAAGAACAGAGCAAATATCAGTTTACGGGTGACGTGGGGGATCTGCTTGTTGATGCACCCGGTGTTAACGTGTCGACCCAAGCGAATGGCTCTCGTAGTGTGCGAATTCGTGGTTTAAGTAGTGACTACACGCAAGTGTTATTGAACAGCCGCCGATCTTATACCAGAGAAGCATTATGGCGTGGTAGCGACAATGCATTGAGCTTAACGCCAAGTGTTGCTATCAATAATATCGAAGTAATTCGTGGCCCAATGTCCACTCTCTATGGTGCCGATACCATGGGCGGAGTGGTTAACGTTATCACTCGTCAGCACCGTGGTACAGCGGAAGGTGCGGTAAGTGTTGAAGCGCAGTACAACCCAAGTGACAAGGGGGGTAACGGGCAAATTTATGGTCTGTATTTTTCAACCCCCGTAACTGATGCTTTAAGCTATACCGTATATGGTAACTATTTAGACACCGACGAATCTTTTTATTCCGACCAGTCGAGCTTCAYCAAACGTCGTGCGCAAGAAAATTACAATTTAGTTAACTCTTTTGATTATGCACTGAACGACCAACACACGATTGACTTGGAAGTACAACTGTCAAATGAGGATCAATCGGGAACGGCAATGTATCGTGGCCGCTCCTATGAACAAGAGCGTCAACTTAAAAATTACACGTTAGGGTATGATTACCAATCGTATCTTGTGAGTGTCGATGCCCATCTCTACTACAGTGACTTTGATGTTAAATATGACATCCCAAGTTCAGACATCACCGAACAAAACTATGGCGGCGATGCTCAAGCCATTTTCTTTATCGATGATCATACAGTGACAATAGGAACCGAAGCTCGCAATGCCGAAATCGAGAACGTTAGGATCACAGGTGGCTCTACCGATCGAACCAGTACGGCCGCTTATATTGAAACCAATCTAACTGTTGCCGATTCGACCATGCTGACACTCGGCGGACGTTTAGATCATGACTCTCTCTTTGACAGCGAATTTACTTATCGCGGATACATCACACAAGGTTTAACCGACAACTGGAACTTAAAAGCCGGCGCAGGGACCGCATTCAAAGCACCGACCATGGCACAGGTTTCACCGTCTTATAACGCGCCAGCCAGTGGTCCAGCTTGCCCTGGTAGGCCCGCCGCTTGTAACATCTATGGTAACCAAGATCTCAAAGCAGAAACTGGTACCTTCAGTGAGATTGGTGCTTACTATGCCAACGAAGAAACCTATGCCAACGCCACCGTATTCTATAATCGTGTTGATGACATTATTCAGCAAGTTGAAAAACCGAATGGCAGTGATGGCTACTATACGTTTATCAATGTGGATAAAGCGACACTCAAAGGCTTAGAGTTGTATGCCGAACACCAATTCGAGCACGTTGGACTTGATGCTTCATATACTTATCTTGATGCGATAGACGACACAAGCGGCGATCGCCTCGTCGGCACATCCGAACATGAAGCTTCAGTGAAAGCCAATTGGTATATCACTTACGATACGGATTTGTTTGCAAGAGCCCATTACCGCAGTGAAGTGCGTGGTGAGCTCGGTAACAATGATGTAGCTGACCCATACACAACCTTTGATATTGGCATGCGTCATATCCTAATGGGTGAACTGGACCTGAAACTCGGTGTGAACAACGTGATGGATGAAGACATCTCAAGTCCAGAGACTTATACGGAAGTCATTCAAGGCCGAACGTATTACGCTGGTTTGAATTACGCTTTCTAGTCTGATGCCAAATACATTTTTTGATAAGTTAGAGCGATGGGGAAATAGACTTCCTCATCCTGTATTTTTGTTCCTATGGTTGTCGCTGATAATCATAGGGATCTCATTCTTCGCATCCAACGCCCAAGTTTCTTATACACTGCCCGGTGGAAGCATTGAACACGTCAACAACCTGTTATCTTTAGAGGCAATAAGAACTTGGCTCGGTGGAAGCGTCAAAGAGTTCGTCAGCTTCCCGCCATTAGGCGTCGTCGTTATTGCCACCATTGGAATTGGCTTGGCGGACTCTTCAGGCCTCATCAGTTACTCCGTTCAGCGGTTAGTCAGTAAAACCGGCAAGTGGCAGCTGACAATGAGCATCATGATCTTGGGTGTTTTATCGAATGTCGTCGGCTCTGTGGGCTATATTGTACTCATCCCTTTGGCTTGTCGAGCATACCAAGCCGCCAATCGCCCACCGCTTGCTGGGCTTGCCACCGCATTTGCGGGGGTTGCAGGGGGAACTCACGCTACCGTATTCTTAACCACTTATGACGTTGTCATAGCCGGGATTACCACCTCAGCTGCTCAATTGATTGATCCGACTATTATCATCAGCCCTCTGGCTAACTATTTTTTTATGAGTGCCAGCGTATTCGCTCTCGTTTTAGTAGGCTCGTTTGTTTCGATTAATATCGTTGAAAAGCGTCAAAGTCGATTAGCATGCCATTGTGCTACGCCTGAACAAAGGTTCACTGACAGCTATGGTGTCGATAACAACAAAGCTGCCAATAATGACAAAGCCATGTGGGCCGCAGCCGTTGTATTCGTCATGGCTGCCGTGTTTATTGTACTTTCAACCGTCCTACCCAACGGCTGGCTAGCCCCATACGAAGGCCAACCTTTAGGACGCAGCGAAGTGATGCGTGGACTACCTATTATTATAGCCGTTACATTTGGTTTAAGTGGATTAACCTATGGCTACCTCTCTGGCAGCTTCAAGTGCGAGCGCGATCTGCTGAATGCTTGTCAAAAAAGCATGAGCCAACTTGGAGTGTTTTTAGTGATCATCTTTGTTGCGTCGCAGATGATCTACCTCTTCAAGCTCAGCCAGTTGTCGGGTGTATTAGCCATGTCGGTGAGTAGCTTAGTGACAGAGGTACAACTACATCCAGCAATAATTCTCTTACTGGTCGTTATTTTGTGTGCCTTTCTGAATATCTTTATGGGATCACCGATTGTTCAATGGAGCATGATAGCGCCCGTATTGATCCCTTCGTTGTTCTATGTCGGCATTCCACTAGAAGTGACACAAGCGGCGTTTCGGATTGGAGACTCAGTCACCAACATTATTAGCCCACTATTTGGCTATCTCGGGTTAATTTTAGCGGCCGCACAAGATTACGATAAGGAGGCTAAATTAGGCACCCTGATGTCATTARTGTTGCCTTTTAGCTTGGCGTTTTTGTTGGTGTGGACGACCTTACTACTAGTTTGGGTCTACGTATTGCAGTGGCCGATGGGGTTATAGGCTTAACTTATGCTGTGTAAATCCATCGTTGAACAAAGCCGCGATGGGGCGATGCGTATCTTGCGCTCGCCCTGCCACCTTTCTGGGATTGATCTTCCTACCTAATTCGCGGTTTGCCACGTAGCGCGATCTAAACCGTAAATAGCATGGTCGACAATACGTCCGTTTAAATTTTCAGCACGACGTATTACGCCCTCGAGTGTGAACCCTAAACGCTCACAGACCTTTCGGCTTGGCGTGTTTTCCGTTGCCGCCGATATCTGTACTTTTTCCATACCAAACTGGGTAAACGCCAGCTCAATGAGCTTAGCCACGGCTTGATTCACGATCCCTTTCCCTTGGTGCAAAGAACTCAGCCAATAGCCAATTTCCACCTTTTTAAGCGACTGATTGATAGTGT
>NZ_MUFH01000157.1:0-6452 GCF_001996115.1 Salinivibrio sp. MA427 | reverse complement strand
AATTAGAGGTAGCCAGATTAGCGGAACATCTTCTTATGCTGGCATTATTCGTGGTGCACAAATGGTTGAAGTAGGGGCAAACCCAAGGCGTTTGATTATTTTATTGTCTGATGGGGCGGATAATTTTACCGACACAACCGACAAGCTAATTGAGGCTGACATGTGTACCAACATCATTGAGCACTTAAACAGCCTGAATGTTGATGGTGAGCCAGTTAAAGCGAGGATGACTGCGGTAGGTTTTGCTGACAGTGAGGATATTCCACCTCAAATGGAGTCTTGTGTTGGTGAAGACAATGTATTTTCTGCAGAGAATCCAGATGAAATAAAAAATAAAATCCTCGAGCTTATTACTGAAGAAATCGGCCACCTCGCCCCATAACAAGGAGCATTCAATGATTAAATGGATCAAAATTGCACTCGTACTGAGCCTTCCCAATATCGTGTGGGCGAATGACGCCTTATTTGATACCTACTGCGTCATGCAAGAAGGGGCGGCACGTTATCAGGTGACGACCGGTGAGGGCGTCATCGCGCGCACCTATCAGGATAATAAACTACTCGCGGTTGCCCCCCAAACCACCGCCAATCACCAGTGGCTGGTGGCACAAATTGACGCGCTTGATGTGTCGCCACAGTGTGCCAGTTTTATTAAAAGTCATGCTTACTGGCAGCAAGCGCCCAATTCGCCGGTAGCGCGTGTGCATTTTGACTTTGATACGTCGCGTGTCTCTTCCCAAGGCCAAGCGATTTTGCAACGCTTAGCGCAGACGTTAGCAAAGCACCCATCACAGATCTCGGTAACTGGCCATACCGATAGTATCGGCAGCGCACACTATAATCAGCAATTGTCACAACAACGAGCGGACGCCGTTGTCCCCTTTATTTCGTCGGATGATGGCAACACAGTGACGCTAAGCGGCCAAGGTGAAACACGGCCTGCTGCTGCCAATCACACCGAGCAAGGGCGTGCTATTAATCGCCGCGCTGATATTCGTATTAGCCAATAACATGTGAATAAAAAACGCGCCACCGGAGCAATCCGTGGCGCGTTTTTTTGTTTGACGATGTTTTGATCTTCGCGCTACTGACGCAGTATCACTGATGCAGCGTCACTGACGAAGCGCTTTCGCCGCTGCAACCATGTTTTCTAATGCCGGGATAACCTCATCCCATTGGCGGGTTTTTAGGCCGCAATCTGGGTTCACCCACAATCTTTCTGCAGGAATACGGGCGGCGGCTTTTTCCATTAACCCAACAATTTGCGCTTGGCTTGGCGTATTGGGGGAGTGAATGTCATACACGCCAGGGCCAATGTCATTGGGATAGTCAAAGTGATCAAATGCGTCCAACAGTTCCATATCCGAGCGAGAGGTCTCTATGGTGATCACGTCGGCGTCCATATCCGCGATGGATGCGATGATATCGTTAAACTCGGAATAACACATATGGGTATGGATTTGCGTCTCGTCACTCACGCCGTTGGCGGCAATTTTAAACGCGTTGATTGCCCAATCGAGGTAATTTTGCCACTCACTGCGACGCAGCGGTAAACCTTCACGCAGCGCCGCTTCATCTATTTGAATGATTTGAGTGCCAGCTTTCTCAAGATCCTGCACTTCTTGGCGGATCGCCAGCGCCAGTTGGTTACAGGTCTGTGATCGTGGCTGATCATCACGCACAAATGACCAATTAAGAATGGTGACCGGTCCGGTAAGCATGCCTTTCAGCGGCTTATCAGTCAGAGATTGCGCGTACTGGGTCCATTCCACTGTCATTGCTTTAGGGCGTTCAATATCACCAAAYAAAATCGGCGGCTTSACRCAGCGAGAGCCATACGATTGCACCCAGCCAAACTGACTGAACACATACCCATCCAGCTGTTCGCCAAAGTACTCCACCATATCATTACGCTCAGCCTCACCATGCACTAACACATCGAGCCCTAACGCTTCTTGCTTTTCCACCGCATGGGCGATCTCTTTGCGCATAATGTCTTGATAAGTGGCGGCATCAATGTCGCCCTTCTTGTATTGCAAGCGCGTTTGGCGAATGGCACTGGTTTGTGGAAATGAGCCTATGGTGGTGGTCGGGAAGCGTGGCAGGTTGAGCTGCTCGTGTTGCAAGCGAATGCGCTCTGCAAACGGACGCTGCCGTGTCCCTAATTGTGGTGTAATTGCTGCCAATGCGGCTTGCACCTTAGGGTTGTGTACGCGTGGTGATTGCTGGCGGCTTTCTATTGCCTCACGGTTATTGTCCAGCGCGGGCTGAACGGTTTGACGGCCGTGATTAAGCGCGCAAGCGAGTACATCCAGCTCCTCTAGCTTTTGATGGGCAAAGGCGAGCCAGTTTTTTACTTCAGGGTCGAGCTTTTGTTCGCTCGCCAAATCGACTGGCACATGAAGCAAAGAGCAAGAAGGCGCGAGCCAGAGGCGATCCCCCAAAGATTGATGAATCGGTTCGAGCCATTCTAACGTGGCATCAAGGTTAGTTTTCCAAACATTACGACCATTAATCACACCCAGAGACAGGATGTGCTTATCGCCAAGCGCTTCACGGTATGCATCCACATCCCCTCGACCACGAATCGCATCTAGGTGCCAGCCGTCAACGGGCAACGATTGCGCCAATGGACGATTTTCAGCTTGCTCGCCGAAGTAGCTCGCCAGCAATAACTTGACCTTGGTTTGGCTTAAAGCACGATACGCGGTTTTCAGCGCCGTCTGCCATTCAGGCGCGAGCTCCGTGACCAAGATCGGTTCATCGATTTGGACCCACTCAATGCCTTTTTCTGCCAGCTTGCTCAGTAAGGTTTGATACACGGGCAAGAGCTTATCGAGCAGATCCAGTTTGTTCGATGCATCTTTTTCTTTGCCCAGCCAAAGGTAAGTCACGGGGCCGACTAAAACTGGCTTGGTGTTTATACCGGTTATTTTGGCTTCTTCTATTTGCGTCAATAGATTTTCAACATGAAGACTAAACGTTGTTTGCGCGGTAAATTCGGGCACGATGTAGTGATAATTGGTATCGAACCATTTGGTCATTTCACCGGCATGCACGCACTGGCAAGCACTATCGTTTGCCGAGCGGCCACGAGCGACGCGGAAGTAGTTATCAAGGTCATTGTCTTGGTGCGAGGCAACACGTTCAGGGACATTGCCGACTAAAAAGCTGGTGTCGAGTACATGGTCATAAAATGAAAAGTCGCCAACGGGAGCGATGTCGAGTTCACTTTGTTGTTGCCAGTGACTGCGGCGCAGATCTTTCGCAAGATCGGTTAAGTCTTGTTGGGATGATTCGCCACGCCAGTAACGCTCGAGTGCAAATTTAAGTTCGCGCTGGGCGCCGATACGTGGAAAGCCGAGATTATGAGTTTTAGCCATCTATACGTCCTCCTTTTGGATTGAATTCAGCATAGGGCTTTCTCGTTATGAACTAAAATGGCATTATTTCATCAATCAATGAATTTTAGTCATGGAATAGGCATGTTAGAACGTCACCACCTTCATATTTTGCGTGCGATCAAAGAGCAAGGGTCGCTTACCGCAGCCGCAGAGACGCTTTATCTCACCCAGTCCGCGATTAGCCATGCGATGAAAAAGCTAGAAAGCCAGCTCGGGATTAGCTTGTGGCAAAAATCCGGACGGCAGCTTCATTTCACGCGAGCGGGTGAGTACTTGCTTACGCTGTCTGAGCGTATGCTTCCTCAGTTCGAGCACGCTGAACAGCAGCTTAAACAATTTGCTCAAGGCCAGCGCGGTACATTGCGCATCGGCATGGAGTGTCACCCTTGTTATCAGTGGTTGCTTAAGGTGGTTGAGCCTTTCTTACATCAATGGCCGGATGTGGATGTTGACGTCAAACAAAAGTTCCAATTCGGTGGTTTAGGTGCATTGTTTGGCCATGAGGTTGATGTGCTCGTCACACCCGATCCCTTACTTAAACCAGGCATAGAATACGTATCCGTGTTTGATTACGAACAGGTGCTGGTGGCGAGCGGACGAAGTGCACTCGCGGCGTTTGACCATGTTGATCCTCAGCAAGTAACACAGGAAGTGCTGATTACCTACCCTGTTGATCAATCGCGTCTAGATGTCTTTACCCAGTTTTTGGCGCCGGCGCACTGTGCACCGCGCAAACACAAAACCATAGAAACAACCGATATCATGCTGCAAATGGTTGCCGCTGAGCGCGGGATCGCGGCACTCCCCAAATGGCTGGCTTTGGAATATCAACAGCGTTTAAACCTACATATTATTCGCATGGGCAAAACAGGCATTCATAAATCGATCCATTTGGGTGTACGCGAGGGACAAAGAGATGATTACATCCAAGACTTCATCGAAAAAGCCAGTTCAACCGTAATGCATCGATGTGACTAAGAGATAAAACACTCAATCCCGTTAATAGTGACATTTAAGAGCATACTTTAAGGGCATGGTTTGAGAGCATAGTTTCGCGCCGTTTCAAACACCCACCTATACTTACGTATTGTCTCAATTTTGAGCCGTACAAAGTGCACATTTCGGCGTAAAATTGCTTTCGAAGAAGTCTAATTCCTTAGATAATGCAAGTGATAGACTTTGAATGCACCTCACATTTTTTATGGATAAAGAGTCCCGGCTATGAAATCAATCTCGCTCTCTCGCAATGTAAACGTCGAAAGTATCCAGGGAAATGGTGTACTGCTTGTCAATGGCACGCCAATGACAGTGACCGAAGGTACGTCTTTTCCGTCTGGAACCGAGCTGGTTCTACCAGATAACAGTGAGGCTGTTATTGTACTTAGCGACGGAACATTACTCGCCGTTGAGGCTCAGGGAGAGCAGTCCGGCGCCGTGCTCGATGGATTGCCGCAAGATGTTCAAGATGAAATAGCCGAGATTCAGCAACAAATCCTTGATGGTGAAGGTGAGATCACCATTGAAGATGACCAAGCGACCGCCGCTGGTGGTGACGCTCCAGCCGGCAGTGGCTCATGGAGTTATGTCAATGTTGAGCGTGATGGAAGCGAGACCATTGCAAGCTCAGGATTTGATACTGATTCGCTTGCAACCAACAACGGGGCGATTGGTAGCGATGCAGAAGGAGGAGCGGGGCTTGCGATTGACACCACCGCTCCCGGAATCCCTGGCGTGACCATTGTTAATGATGCTAACAACGATGGCATTATTAGTGGGCAAGAGCTTGGTGATGGGATCCAGGTAATGATCGATCTGTCCGATACAGGTGCTAATCCGGGCGATGTATTAACCGTAAATGGTCAAACCTCGGCGATTACCGAGCAAAATATCATAGACGGCACCGTCACCATCACACTGCCAGACACTCCTGCAGACGGAGAAACATTAACCGTAGAAGCCACCATTACCGACACCTCCGGCAACACCTCCGCGCCGGGGAGTGATCAAGCTGAGGTTGATACTAGCGCTGAGGCCGGCACGGTCAGCGTGAACAACATCACCGACGATAACGTGATCAACGCGCAAGAAGCGGGCGAGATTATCACGGTCACCGGTACGGCGACAGGTGGCGACATCAGCGAAGGCGATGTGGTGACCATGACCATCAACGGCGAAGACTACACCACCACCGTGGATGAAAACGGCGAGTGGAGTGTAGACGTGGCCGGCAGCGACCTGGCGGCGGACACTGAGTTCGAGGTGGTCGTTAGCTCGTCGGATGACGCGGGCAATACGGTAGAGAGCACCGCGACCTCCACGCACACGCTCGACACCCAGGCGGGTGAGGACAACAGCGCGCCGACGGTCACCATCACCGAAGACGCCAACAATGATGGCGTGATCAGCAGTGACGAGCTCGATGGCCAGGTCGACGTCAACGTCGACTTGCCAGCGGGTGCCGTGGCCGGTGACACCATCAGCGTCAGCGATGGCACCACCACCAACGACATCGTGTTGGCCGANGCTCGACACCCAGGCGGGTGAGGACAACAGCGCGCCGACGGTCACCATCACCGAAGACGCCAACAATGATGGCGTGATCAGCAGTGACGAGCTCGATGGCCAGGTCGACGTCAACGTCGACTTGCCAGCGGGTGCCGTGGCCGGTGACACCATCAGCGTCAGCGATGGCACCACCACCAACGACATCGTGTTGGCCGACACCGACATCAGCAACGGCAGCGTCGCGACCTCGTTCGATGCGCCAGCGGAAGGTGAAACCCTCACCGTGACAGCGGTGCTGGAAGACCAGTTCGGCAACACCTCGGCAGAAGGCAGCGACAGCGCCGTGCTCGACACCCAGGCGGGTGAGGACAACAGCGCGCCGACGGTCACCATCACCGAAGACGCCAACAATGATGGCGTGATCAGCAGTGACGAGCTCGATGGCCAGGTCGACGTCAACGTCGACTTGCCAGCGGGTGCCGTGGCCGGTGACACCATCAGCGTCAGCGATGGCACCACCACCAACGACATCGTGTTGGCCGA
>NZ_MUFH01000156.1:0-10583 GCF_001996115.1 Salinivibrio sp. MA427 | reverse complement strand
GCTGTGATCGTTACTCGGATCGCCGTTACTGAATCGGTCCACCATGACAAAATAAATGTTTGCATTGCGATAGGTAAAATCTGGCTCTGGTGCTGTAACCGGGGCGAGCAACACCAACCCACCACTTTCAGAGGCTGGGGTGAGCGTCACGCTGTGATTTTTCACCGTGACAACCTGGCCACTGAGCGCCTCTTTTAATTGCGTGCCATCGGCAAAACTCTCTCCCAAAGAGAGGGTGACCGGCCCACCTTGATAGCGGTGACACTGGACATCGGGCAACGGGCGTTTAAACCTTGATGCGGTCTTTTTCGGTTCACGTTTAACGCGGATTGTTTCCGTCTCTGGCTGATAATAAAACCCGTAATCCCCAGCAAAACGCACGGTAAGTTCAAAGTTTGTCTGATCTTGGCAAGAAAGCGGAATAGGCGTATTAAATTTCGCGTTCTCGGGAGACGCGGCCTGACAGTCACCTGCTATCCCTTCCACACTGATTTGGTAGGTGTTCTTACCTAACGAGAAGACCGCTGGGGCGTTGGGATCAAGCGGTCGATCAGACTGTGTCGTTGCTGTGGTTACCGTGATATGCGGGGCCGCCGCAGTGGAAAACGACGCTGCCATAGTCAACGAGGCCGCTACCGCGATGGCCAGCCGCTGTCGAGGAAAGAAAAAAGTCATGATTGTGCTCCTTGCCATTTTCTATCAGGGTAAAAAAACAGCAAGGCATTGACATCATTCCTGCCTCTGCGCCCTAAAATTGTGAGCGATGACAGTTAGAGGAGGAGCCGATTACGCGCCGCACTCTCCCTCTGGATCCAGACCTAACAATTCGCTCATCTCCACGGCGGGAATAGGACGGCGATAGAGAAACCCTTGACCAAAGGTGCAGCCCAATTCATGCAAAATCGCCTGTTGATGCAAGGTCTCAATGCCCTCAGCAACGACCCCCATCCCAAGGCTATCGGCCATGGCAATCATAGCCGACACAATTGCCACTTCTTGTTCATCGGGTGATTGGCTTTGTATGTCTTTAATGAAATGACGATCAATTTTTAATTTTGAAATGGGGTAGCGCTTGAGATAAGCCATCGATGAATAGCCAGTGCCGAAATCGTCGATCGCAATCCCAACCCCTTTATCACGTAATTGCTCCAGCACTTTTAACGCGTTGGCTTGGTTTTCTATCAAGGTATTTTCGGTAATTTCTAACTCTAAAAAGCGCGGATCGGCGCCGGTGCGGTCCAAGGCCTCAAACACCACTTGCGTAAAGGCCACGTCGGCAAGGTTGCGCGGCGAGATATTCACCGCCATAGACACGTTGAGGCCCGCATCCTGCCAGGCTTTTAATTGCTGACATCCAGTCTCAACCACCCACTGTGTGATATCGTGGATAATCGAGCGCTCTTCGGCGACATCAATAAAGTGAAACGGTGATAACAGCCCCCGCTCTGGGTGATGCCAACGCAATAACGCCTCGACGCCAATAATATCGCCGGTCACCAGATCGACCTGGGGTTGGTAATATAATTCTAACTCTTCATTTTGCACACACTGACGTAGCTCGACCGCCAAACGTAACTTGTGATTCGCTTCTACCGTCAACGCATCATTGTAAAACGCATAGGTGTTTCGCCCCGATTTTTTCGCGTGATACATCGCCGAATCGGCAAAGGTCAGCAGATCATCGGTACTCGCGGTATTCTCTGGATATTGGGCAATGCCGATACTGACACCGATTTGAGCGTCGATCCCACCTTTGAGCATAAACAGGCGATTCATGGCATGGATCACATCTTCAGATAAGCGAATACAGGCATTATCATCAGCATGAATCACCCGTAGGATCACAAATTCATCGCCACCGAGGCGGGCTAAGGTATCGCCCTCCTCTAACAGACCCTCTAAGCGCTGACTGACTAATTTAAGGAGCTCATCACCGACGGTATGGCCATGGCTATCATTGACGAACTTAAACTGGTCAAGATCGAGAAACATCAACGCCAGCTGGTTACGCTGGACCGATTGCCTATTCATCGCTTGACGAATGCGCGACGTAAGCAGCAGGCGATTCGGTAATCCGGTTAGCGAGTCATAGTGGGCCAAATCAATCAGTTTTTTTTCTGAGTCTTTAAGCTGGGTGATATCAGAGAAAACACCGATATAATTCACCACGTCACCGGCGTCATCTTTTACCACACTGATTGAGAGAAGCTGTGGATACACGATACCATCTTTGCGGCGATTCCAGATTTCGCCTTTCCAATGTCCCTCTTGATGTATCTGCTGCCACATTTCGGCGAAAAAATGTGCGTCATGACGGCCCGAATTCAGAATGGATGGCATTGCGCCGACGACATCCTCTTCTTGATACCCGGTGATCGCACTGAAGCCACCATTGACGGCGACGATAGCACCTTGCGCATCCGTGATCAGCACCCCTTCGCTCGATTGCTCAAAGATTTTCGCATTGAGCATCAACTTACGTTCAACCTCTAACCGTTCAGATACATCGTGGATAACCGAGAACAGCAGACGTGCGTTACCAACGGTGATCGGGGATGAATGAACCTCGACCTGGCGACTCTCACCGTTTTTTAGCCGATGTTCAAAAATAAAGCAGTTTTTCTCGCGCTGTCTCGCCTGTGAAAGGCTCTGCTTGAGGGTGCTGTCGACTTGTGTATTAATCTCGTTGATACGCATCGCTGTGAGCGTTGCATGGTCATAGCCATAAAAACGTTGGGCACTGTCATTAGCATCTAAAATTTCGCCACTTTTGGCATCCAGTAACATCATCACCGCATCATGGCGTTTAAAGATACTCCTAAAGCGGTAACTATCATCAACCATGCGACCAATCGACTGCGCAAAGCTGCGTCCAGCATTTAATCGAGCATATAATCCGCCGAGCCAAAACCCTAAGATAATCAAGCCAACTCCCCATACCATGGGGTGAGGGTGCAAACTTTTCCAACCGTCTTGCGGGATCCCCAATAAGCGCCAGTGGCCGGAAGGCAAGCTCACTGCGACGGATTCAGGGGACTGCGTTAAGATCGAAGGCTCACCGTAAATGGGGGTAAACCTCCCCTCGGCGGTCGATTTTTCTTGCAACACCACACGCACTGGATACGCCTCGCCTTCGGCAAAGCTTGCGGAGAAAAGGCTATCAATATCGAGCACCGTGGATAACACGCCCCAGGGTAACCCTGTGTTTTGATTGATGATCGATTGACGTGCAATTAAGGCGGTTCCGCCTTGAAGAAGATCGACCGGCCCTGAAATCACGGGCTCACTGGAGGCATACGCCGCACGTACACTGGCTAATTGCTCAGGCACATCATGGTAACGCGTCCCGACTAACGATGATTTTAGGTTCTCAGGATACACATGGCTGATCACCCAATTACGCGCGGCACCAAAATTGAGGATATGAGGAGATTTGGCTTTTAACTGGCTGGCAAAGCGAGAAAATTGGTCTTGCGTCAGATCTGGATTTAAGCTGATATAGGTGGTCAGTCCATGACTTAAATCGACATTCTGCGTCACTTTAAGCTCAATCCGCGAGCGGTAGGCCAACAAGGCGTTACGAACGTCTTTTACTTCTTGGTCATGGGCTTGTTGATATAGCCAAAACTCCACGGAAACCACCGCAAACATGAAGACCATCACGGAGATAACCACATTATAAATGAATCCGACTCGCGCCGAGCGGCGGGCGACTTTATCAAGTGCCGATGGAACAGCTTGCTGCATGACCTGGTACAACCTTATCTCGCCCTGCTTATGGAGCGAACATTAACCAAAAACCTCAGGTGTAGCACGTGATTATAAAGGGCATAGAGAGAATCGCCAGTGTTACCGGTCAGTTTCACCGCATTACACAGGCTCAGTATGCGTAAGATCAAACGGTTACATACACACATTGGCGATACAATCGAACCGCCTTTATCCAAAAAACACAAGAGATTGCAAACAAGGAGCGTGTATGGCGATCAGTCTCGAATACAGTTTTATCTTGGTGAGCTTGGGCGTGATCGCCGGGATTATCAATACCCTCGCGGGTGGTGGCTCTAACCTAACATTACCTGCATTGATGGTGATGGGCATGCCTGCCGATGTCGCCAACGCCACCAATCGGGTGGCGGTATGGCTACAGTGTGCGTCAGGGATGAGCGGGTTTCGTCAACATGACAAGCTCGATACTCAGGATATCATTCCGGTATTGATACCGAATTTAATCGGGGGCTTGTGCGGCGCATTGGCCGCTGCATGGTTGCCAACCAGTTGGGTCAAACCCTTGCTACTCGGTACCTTGCTGACCATGACGGTAGTGATGCTGGTTAAGCCAGCCACTTTTGGCCCCCCCGCCGGTACGCCAGTCAAAAAGGTGGCTGACACACCCACCGCATGGTTTGGTCTTATGCTCGCAGGCTTTTATGGCGGATTCGTACAAGCAGGGGTCGGATTTGTTTTGCTCGCCGCGCTATGTGGCACCTTACACTACGACTTGGTCCGTGGTAATGCGCTCAAACTGGCATGCACCTTAGCTTTCACCTCTCTTTCACTGTTGGTATTTATTGCTGATGATCTGGTCCGTTGGGCGCCAGGGCTGATCCTGGCGATAGGGACCATGGTCGGGGCACGGATTGCGGTACGATTTGCTATCTCCGCGAACCCCAAGCTATTAAAACTCTTTTTATTTGTGATGACGTTGGTCGGTTGTCTCGCCGCCTATTTATTTTAGTGGCAGCGAGTCTGTTGTCGGGCGATCACTGCATTTTTTGCTCGAGTATACTGGTGCGGTTATTGTGTCGCGGTCTTACCCGTTGATTTCGCCGCTCCTTTACGACGAGTGCTGGTGCGCCGTGTTTTACGTTTAAATGTTTTTGCCGGCGCAGCCGGTAAACCTTGCAAAGAGGCAGGCGGTGGTGAGGTTTTTACACTTTCAATCAAGCCCGCGACCTTGTCGGTTAACGCTTGCATAAAGGGGTGATACGCGCATTGTCGGTCCGCCATATCTTGCAGCTGCCGCTCCCAATCAGCGGTCATATCCGGGTAGGTCGCACTGTCGGGTAAGGCATCAATTAATCCCGTTCCACTGGCTGTCGCATGAAGTGTTTTTCCTTGTCGATTCAAAAGACCACGTTTTACCAACAGCTCAATAATCCCAGCCCGAGTGGCTTCGGTCCCGAGCCCATCGGTTTCTCGCAGTATCTCTTTCAGTGCTTTGTTTTGCACATAGCGACCAATGCCGGTCATCGCTTGTAACAAGCTGGATTCGGTAAACGCAGCCGGTGGCTCGGTCATGCAGTCTTTAATGTCGCCACGCTCACACTGCGCTTGCTCACCTTTCTCCATTAAGGGCAAAGGCGTGGCGTCACTGTCTGCGGTTTGCGTGGAGGGCAATAGCGCGCGCCAGCCCGCTTGAGTGAGCACCTTGCCTTTGGCAATAAAACAGCCACCGGCAATATCGAACACCAGTTTTCCTTCTGCATACTCGGCAGGCGGATAAAACTGCATCACATATTGGCGCGCCACCAGCTGATAAATTTTCGCTTCATCGCCTGACAAGCTCGCAGGCGCAGCTTTCGCGGTTGGAATAATCGCATGGTGCGCACCGACTTTGGCATCGTTCCATGCTTTGCCTTTGCGTTTTGGATCCGCATTGTCACAAGCCTGGATCAGTGTCTGACACCCCTTTTTAATCGCTGCCAACACCTTGGGCGCCTCAGCGAAGTGCCCTTTAGGTAAGTAACGACAATCCGATCGCGGATAGGTAATGATTTTGTGGCGCTCATACAGTTGTTGACACACATCCAGGGCTTTTTGGGCGCTAAAACCAAATCGCTTTGATGCGTCTATTTGCAAGGCTGACAAGTTATAAGGCAGTGGCGCCGCTTGCTTTCGCTGCTGACGTTCCGCGTCAGTGACCGTGGCTGGCTGCCCCGTCNAGTAACGACAATCCGATCGCGGATAGGTAATGATTTTGTGGCGCTCATACAGTTGTTGACACACATCCAGGGCTTTTTGGGCGCTAAAACCAAATCGCTTTGATGCGTCTATTTGCAAGGCTGACAAGTTATAAGGCAGTGGCGCCGCTTGCTTTCGCTGCTGACGTTCCGCGTCAGTGACCGTGGCTGGCTGCCCCGTAATTCGATAGGCGACATTGTCGGCGAGTGACCGAGAAAGTACGCGCCCTTGCTCGTCTTGCCATTTGGCGCAGGCGTCACTGGGCTGCCATCGCGCGCGTATTTCACTCCCTTGATGAGCCATGATGGCGTCGAGCTGATAATACGGATGGGGAATAAAATGTTTGATTGCTTGATCGCGTCGCACCACTAGGCCAAGCACCGGCGTTTGTACCCGCCCGACCGACAATACGCCTTGATAACCGGCCTGTTGCCCTAGCAGGGTATAAGCGCGCGTTAGGTTCATCCCATAGACCCAATCGGCACGTGACCGAGCTAACGCGGAAACAGATAAGGGCATGTAACCTTTATTGTCTTGCATGTTGCTGAGTGATTTTTTCACCGCAGAGAGGTTTAAATCACTGATCAAAAGGCGTTTTATATTGGCTTTTTTGCTCTGACTGACCTTCGCATAGTCAATCACTTCATCCACCAGCAGCTGCCCTTCGCGGTCTGGGTCGCCGGCATGAACCAGCTGATCAAATTGCTTAATCAGTTTTTTAACCACGGACAGCTGGCCCGAGGCGGCTTTGCGTGGGCGCAATTGCCATTGTTGAGGCACAATAGGAAGGTCAGCCAGATGCCATTTTTTATAGCGGCTGTCATAAGCCTCGGGCTCGACTTGTTCGAGTAAGTGACCAATACACCAGGTGACCACATCGCCTTGCCCTGTTTCAATGTATCCTTTCTGATTTTTATGAGGCTTAGGCAGGCCTGCGGCAATTGCGCGCCCTAAACTCGGTTTTTCCGCAATAAATAATCGTGCCATGACAGAGTCTCTTTATCAGTCGCTGTCCGCATGGTATGCAAAGCACGATCGAGGCGCAATAAAAAACCTGTACATATGCACAGGTTTACTCGATTAACCAAGCCCTTCTCGTGACTTAAAGATAAGAGACAAACTGGCTAGTATCGCGTTTAGGCGCATTAGCCGCCGCACAATCAGGCGTTCCTAAGTACAAAAAACCCACGATATGATCATCGCCTTCAACGGCTAACGCCTCTCTCACAGCGGGGTGGTATGCAAATGCGCCAGTGCGCCAAAAGCCCTGATACCCTTGTGCGACCGCTGCCATTTGCATCGCATGCGTCGCACATCCCGCAGAAATATGCTGCTCAATGGTCGGTACTTTGTCATGCACACGTGTACGCGCAATCACGGCCACCACCATCGGGGCCCGAAAGGGTGCGTTTTTGGCATTTTTCACTGCCGTTTCATCCGCGCCGTTGGCCTGTGCTGCCTCGGCTAAAATGGTTGAAAGCCGCGTCAGCCCATCGCCCTCGCAAATCACAAACTGCCACGGCGTTAGTGCGCCATGATCAGGGGCTCGTAATCCTGCTTGAATAATGTTTTCTAGTGCTTCACCGCTCGGCGCTGGCGCTGCTAATCGTGGCACAGAGCGGCGCTTTAATAGCAAATCAAGTGCGTCCATGGTTTATCCTTTTTAACCGTTTAGTGCTCACTGCATGAGCGGATATCAGCATATTAGCACAGACTCCCGCCGCTAAAGCGCCAAGGCTGTCTCAATCCCCTGGCGAATGGCTCGCTTCGCATCGAGCTCTCCCGCATGCTCGGCACCACCAATTAAATGGTAAGAGACATTGGCATCATCAAGCTGCTCGGCCAACGTATTCACAGATTCTTGCCCCGCACACAAGATGATCTGGGTGGCAGGGATCAGGTGTGCTTCTCCTTTAACACTGATATGCAGGCCTTCATCATCAATTTTATGGTAGCTCACGCCACCGACAAGATTCACACCACGCTTTTGTAACGTTTTTCGATGGATCCAACCGGTGGTTTTGCCCGGACCTTTTCCGACTCGTCCTTCGCGACGCTGCAATACCCACACCTGCTTGTCGCTAAGCGTATCGTGCCCAGGGTAGAGTCCGCCTTCGTGGGTAATAGTCTTATCGATTCCCCACTCATTGAGCCAAGCGTCCAAACTTTGATTTTTGGGTTCGGTAATCATGGTCGCGACATCAACGCCGATCCCACCAGCACCGATAATGGCGACATGGCTCCCCAGCTCAGGCTGTTCACGAATAAAGGTTTGATAATCAATAACGCTCGGGTGATCAATGCCTTCAATGGCGGGACGGCGTGGCTTCACACCCGTGGCGACAACAATATCGTCAAACGCACGCAATGTATCGACATCAGTGGCTTGATTAAGCTTGACCGTCACGCCTGCTTTTTCCAATCGTCTAAGGTAGTAGCGAATGGTTTCTTTAAATTCTTCTTTTCCCGGAATCGTCATCGCTAAATTAAACTGGCCGCCGAGCCGATCCGCTTTTTCGAACAAGGTCACGTCATGTCCGCGTTCAGCCGCTTCAGTGGCACAGCTTATCCCGGCCATTCCGCCACCAATTACCGCCACTTGTTTCACTTGGCGTACAGGCGTTGCCACGAGCTCGGTTTCATAACAAGCTTTAGGGTTAACCAAACAACTGGCACGCTTGCCTTTAAAGACATGGTCCAGACAGGCTTGGTTGCAGGCAATACACGTATTAATGTCATTCGACTGGTCGGCTTTGGCCTTCGCAACGAATTCAGCATCGGCTAAGAATGGGCGCGCCATGGAGACCATATCCGCTTGCCCCTTGGCGAGAATCGACTCGGCAACCTCTGGGGTATTAATACGGTTACAGGTGACTAACGGCACCGATACCTCGCCTTTTAGTTTTTCAGTGACCCAGCTAAATGCGCCTCGTGGCACCTGGGTCGCGATAGTAGGCACTCGCGCTTCATGCCAGCCAATACCGGTGTTAATAATAGTGACGCCTGCGTTTTCTAGGCCTTTCGCGAGCGTGACCACGTCTTCAAAGGTATTGCCTTGCTCGACCAAATCCAGCATCGACAGACGAAAAATAACGATAAAGTCATCACCGGCCGCTTGACGCACCGCTCGCATCACTTCAACCGCAAACCGCATACGATTGTCGACTGGCCCGCCCCATTGGTCATAACGGCGGTTGGCGCGGTGGCAGAAAAACTGATTGATCAGGTAGCCTTCAGAGCCCATGATCTCGACCCCGTCATAGCCAGCTTCGCGAGCAAGCGCGGCACTGCGGCCAAAGGCTTTAATCGTACGCCAAATCGCCCGCTCGCTCATTTCAAACGGGGTGAACTTACTGATTGGCGCGCGAATCGCTGACGCACTTTGGGCAAACGGATGAAAGGCATAACGACCGGCATGAAGTAATTGCAGCGCGATTTTGCCGCCATTTTCATGAACGGCTTCGGTGATCGCGCGATGTGCACGCGCCGCGCGTCCAGAGCTAAACTGGGCACTAAATGGGGTTAGACGGCCACGAAAATTAGGCGAAAATCCGCCTGTTACAATGAGCCCCACCTCACCTTTGGCTCGCTCAGCATAAAAGGCCGCCAATTTTTTAAAACCATCGTTTGCTTCTTCAAGCCCGGTATGCATCGATCCCATCAAGACACGATTTTTCAGGGTAGTAAACCCAAGATCGAGCGGGGCTAGCATGTGGGGATAAGGGTGCTGTTCCATCGCTTGCTCACTTATTGTTGTGGTCTGACCAGACTATAGCGCTGACGGACACGTGATTTCAAACATTCGTTTACAAGCTGGCAACATGAAATCGTGAATTATTGATCTGGGTAGGACTTTCGCTCGGTATTATAGAACAATGACGCGGTTGATAGCCTATCGATCTGAGCTCTGATCAGCTAGGATATCAGCGACATGCACCGATGGACTCACGTATGAAAAAACTGTTTCGCTTTATTGCATCCCTATTCCGATGGTTGTGGCGTATTCTCAGTTTCGCCCGCCAACTTTTGTTAAACGTCCTTTTCATAGGCGTGATCGTGGCAATCTACTTTGCTTTTACTGCCGATACGCCGCTGACCTCAAAGGACCCCGCTACCGCAAAAGTGGCGCAAAGTGAGCCAGAGCCACGGGCGCTCCTACTCAATATTGACGGCCCTATTGTTGAACAACAACAGCGCTTAAGTCCTGTTGATACCTTATCTCGCAAYGCGCTCGGACAACCGRTWGAAACCGARAACGTRYTSTTTGATATYGTYGATACCRTSCGCCATGCCGCGACGGATGAACAGATTAATGGCTTAGTTTTAAGCCTAGGCGATATGCCTTCTACTAGTCTGACCAAGCTACGATATATCGCCAAAGCCATCGAGGACTTCAAAGACAGCGGTAAACCTGTGATTGCAATTGGCGGCACCTACAGTCAAAGCCAGTATTACTTGGCCAGTTATGCCGATGAAGTCCTGATGTCGCCCAATGGTATGGTGATGTTGCAAGGTTACGGCAGTTACAACTTATATTGGAAGGACCTACTCGATAAGCTCGATGTGAGCACACACGTGTTCCGAGTCGGTACTTATAAGTCATTTGTGGAGCCATACAC
>NZ_MUFH01000155.1:0-6035 GCF_001996115.1 Salinivibrio sp. MA427 | reverse complement strand
CTATCTAACCATGCAAATAACACGGTCGTCACTTACGAAAAAAAAACCACGATGACGAGCGCGGAGAGACCCTCTAGACGCTAGCAAACATGAAAGCTGAAACTTTTTTTCATCTTTTGAGGTGGCTCTATGATAAGCATCAAATCCGGTAGCCAGTTTTCGCGCTAACTTGCGGTTAAGTTGACCCGATCACGCAACATTCGCTAGATTGGGTCTTTACAGTCACAGTAGGATGTAACTTTGTTACAGAATGGATACGCTATGAACGAAAAGTACTCTGCCTTAAAAAGTAACGTCAGTATGCTTGGCCATCTGCTGGGCAACACCATTGAAGATGCCCATGGCCCCGCACTTTTAGAAAAAGTTGAGGAAATTCGTCAGCTCTCAAAATCGGCTGCAGCAGGTAATCAGGATGATCATGCTAAGCTGAAAACCGTGCTGCAAAACTTACCCGCAGACCAACTGCTTCCGGTCGCCCGCGCCTTTAGCCAATTTTTGAATCTGACTAATATYGCTGAGCAATACCATACGGTGTCGCGTCAATCTGACACCCATGAGTGTAGCCCCGATGCGATTGATAACCTGCTCCGACGCGTCAGCCAAGGTGAGATTGATGCCAATAACGCGCAGAAGGCGATCGCCGATTTAAAAATTGAGTTAGTCCTGACCGCGCACCCCACTGAAATTGCGCGCCGCACCACCATTCATAACTTGGTGCAAATCAATAAATGCTTATCCAAACTCGAGCTGAGCGACTATTTAGGCGCCGACGAGCGAGCCAAAACCGAGAAACGCCTTGAACAGTTGATTGCACAAGCCTGGCATACCGATGTGATTCGCCAAGAGCGCCCGACACCGCTCGACGAGGCCAAGTGGGGCTTCGCGGTGATTGAAAATTCATTATGGCAAGCAGTGCCCGCATTTTTACGTCAATTCGATCAGCAGCTTGAGAGCCACTTAGACATCAACTTGCCCATTGATGCCAAGCCAGTACAAATCTCCTCTTGGATGGGCGGCGATCGCGACGGCAACCCGTATGTCACCAGCGAGGTCACCCGTGAAGTGATGCTGCTTTCACGCTGGAAAGCCGCCGACCTGTATTTGCGTGATGTGCAAGATCTGATCAGCGAACTGTCGATGACTCAGTGTGATGACACCGTGCGCGAGATGGCCGGCGAGGCGCACGAACCGTATCGCGCGATCTTGAAAACGCTGCGCAGTCAGCTCAATCACACATTAAGTTATTTAGATGCCAAGCTGAAAGGCGAGCGCACGTCATCACAGGGCATTCTGACCGACACCCAGCAGCTGTGGCAGCCATTACTGGCGTGTTATCAGTCACTCCACCAATGCGGCATGGGCATTATTGCCGACGGTAAGTTGCTTGATTTGCTTCGCTGCGTGCAATGTTTTGGTGTTCACTTAATCAAGCTCGATATTCGCCAAGAAAGCACTCGTCATGCCGATGTGCTCTCAGAAGTGACCCGCTATTTGGGGATGGGCGATTACGCGCAATGGAGCGAGCAAGACAAACAAGCCTTCTTGATCCGTGAATTGTCCTCGAAACGGCCGCTATTACCCCGTGATTGGACCCCGTCGGATGACGTCAAAGAAGTGATCGACACCTGCCGGGTGATTGCCCAGCAGCCGCGTGAAGCGCTGGGTGCCTATGTGATTTCAATGGCGAGGACCGCCTCGGACGTGCTGGCGGTACATTTGATACTCCAAGAAGCCGGCTGCCCATTCCGCATGGATGTGTGCCCGTTATTCGAAACCTTGGACGACCTGAACAACGCGGAATCAGTCATTGGCGAGCTCATGGCGATTGATTGGTACCGTGGCTTTACTCAGAACTTCCAAATGGTGATGATAGGCTATTCGGACTCAGCTAAAGATGCCGGGGTGATGGCAGCCGGTTGGGCGCAATATCGCGCCATGGAAGCACTGGTCAACTTATGCGATGACCAAGGGGTTGATTTAACCCTCTTCCATGGCCGTGGCGGCACCGTAGGCCGTGGCGGTGCGCCCGCCCATGCCGCCTTGTTGTCACAGCCCCCTCGTAGTTTAAAAGGTGGCCTCCGTGTCACCGAACAAGGCGAGATGATCCGCTTTAAACTGGGGCTGCCCGATGTCGCGGTCAACAGTTTGAACCTCTACACCAGCGCCATTTTGGAGGCTAACCTGCTACCGCCACCAGAGCCCAAACAAGAGTGGCGTGCGCTGATGGATACCTTGAGTGACATTTCTTGCCAAGCCTATCGCGATGTGGTTCGCGGCCATGAGCAATTTGTGCCTTACTTCCGCTCCACCACACCAGAGCTTGAGCTCGGTAAGTTACCACTGGGCTCACGCCCTTCTAAGCGCAACCCGCAAGGCGGGGTGGAAAGCTTACGGGCGATTCCATGGATTTTCGCCTGGAGTCAAAATCGCCTCTTACTTCCGGCTTGGCTGGGCGCTGGACAAGCGATCGATCACGCCATTTCCAAAGGCCATAAAGCCCAGCTAGAAGAAATGTGTCGTGAGTGGCCATTCTTCTCCACCCGGCTTGGCATGCTGGAGATGGTGTTTACCAAAACCAACCTCGATATTGCCAAATACTATGATCAGCGTTTGGTCGATGAAAGCCTCTGGCCTTTGGGTGAATCACTCCGCGATCAATTACGCCAAGACATTCAAGTGATTTTGGCGGTGGAAAACAGCGATAACCTGATGGAGCAAAACCCATGGGGCGCTGAAGCGATTCGCTTACGTAATATTTACGTCGAGCCACTGAATATGCTGCAAGCTGAGCTGTTATACCGTACACGGCAATGTGAAGAGGACGATCAGTCGCTTGACGATGCCTTGATGATCTCCATCGCGGGCATTGCCGCAGGCCTGCGTAACACTGGCTAATCGACTCAAGCCGTACCCTCGGGTGCGGCTTTTTTTGTATCAAGCGAGCAAATAGAAACCGACGCACACGCGAGRTTTTTTATCCATAGCCACGTCTAAGGCTTGCTGTTACATTGATAGTATTATTACTATGGAAGGTCGCGGTGACGCGATTTAACAACGCAAAGGAAAACGCAAAGGAATTGCCATGAAAGACGAAACCCTCTCGATTCATCACGGTTATCAGACCGATCCGACCACCAAATCAGTCGCTACCCCCATCTATCAAACCGTCGCCTATGAGTTTGATAACGCCCAACATGGTGCTGATCTGTTTAACCTCGATGTGCCGGGCAATATCTATTCGCGGATCATGAATCCCACCAACGATGTATTAGAACAACGTGTGGCGGCATTAGAGGGCGGTATCGCAGGCCTATGCGTCAGTGCTGGCGCCGCCGCGATTACCTATGCAATCCAAACCCTGGCCAAGGCCGGTGATAACATCGTCGCCACGCCACAGCTTTACGGCGGCACCTATACGCTATTTGCCCACATGCTTCCTGAGCAAGGCATCGAGGTACGTTTTGCCCAAAGTGACGACGCCAGTGCGATTGAAGCGCTGATTGATGCCAATACCAAAGCGGTGTATTGCGAATCGGTTGGTAATCCGGCCGGCAATATTGCCGATATCCCCGGTCTTGCCAAGGTTGCCCACGCGCACGGTGTCCCTTTGGTGGTCGACAATACCGTGGCCACGCCCGTGCTATGCAAACCGATTGAACATGGCGCCGATATCGTGGTGCACTCGCTAACCAAATACATTGGCGGCCATGGCACCACCCTAGGCGGTATGATCGTTGATGGCGGCACCTTTGATTGGGTGGCACATCAAACCCGCTTCCCGCAATTTTCACAGCCCGAGCCGGCGTATCACGGCGTGGTCTATAGCGATACCTTTGGTCCGGCGGCATTTATTGCCCGCGCGCGTACCGTGCCTTTACGTAACAGCGGCGCCGCCTTATCGCCGATGAACGCCTTTATGTTGATGCAAGGTCTCGAAACCTTGAGCCTGCGTATGGAGCGTCACTGCGAGAATGCCAAAGCAGTGGCGGATTACCTTGCCAGTCATCCAGCGGTGGCATGGGTGAACTATGCCGGTCAACAAACTCATCCTCATTACCAACGTGCCCAGTCGCTTATCCGCGGTGGACTGCCCGCATCACTGCTGTCTTTCGGCTTAAAAGGTGGCTTTGATGAGGGAGTACAGTTTTATGATGCGCTGAATGTATTTAAACGTCTGGTCAATATTGGTGATGCTAAGTCACTTGCTTGCCATCCCGCCTCTACCACCCATCGTCAACTGAATGCGCAAGAGCAAGCGAAAGCCGGAGTGACCCCAGAAATGATCCGTCTTTGTGTCGGCATTGAGCATATTGATGACATCATTGCCGACCTTGAACAAGCATTGAGTGCAGTAAAATAGCCCGAGATAGGCGACTCATGCGAACCGATTGTTATAAATAAATGTGGATATAAAAGATGTCACTTCCCCATGTCATACTGACGGTACTCAGCAACTGCGAAGCCACGGGTTATGATATTACCAAGGCGTTTTCTACCACTATCAGTAATGTGTGGAAAGCCAGCCATCAACAGGTATATCGTGAACTGACTAAGCTCGCCGAGCGAGGTGCTGTGACCTATCGACTTGAGCCGCAAGTCGGCAAACCAGATAGAAAAGTCTATGCCATCACCCCTGTCGGCACCGAGGTGTTAGAGGCGTGGTTTATCCAAGCGCCTAAGCTGGCCCCGCCTCGCGACGAGTACGTCGCACGCCTACTCAGCTGTGAGGTCTTGGATCCCGCGCCGATGCTCGAGCATATCAATAACTTGATTGCGGAATCACAACAACTACTTAATCATTATGCTCTGCTTGAGCAGCGTGATTACGGTCAATCCACATCATTAACGCAACAGCAACGCCTCATGCGATTAGCATTACGACGCAGCATTCATCAACGTCGCGCTTGGATGGCCTGGGCGCAAGAAGTGCGCGATGAGCTTACTATGCTGGCGGCCAGCGCCTAATCAAAACAATAAACACAACTCGCAACCTAATACGCCCCGACATAACCGGGGCGTATTTTTTTAAGGTGTGACCGCTAGTGGGCGAACCCCCAAGGTATGACACAGAGCATAGGTTAATTCCGCACGGTTAAGAGTATAAAAGTGAAAATCTTTTACTCCTTCACGGCTGAGCACGCGCACCATATCGATAGCAATCGAGGCACCGACCATCTGCCGGGTCACAGGGTCATCCTCAAGACCTTGATACTGTTTGTGCATCCACTGTGGGACACGCACATGCGTCATTTGCGCAAACCGAGAAGCTTGCTTAAAGTTGGAGACGGGCAAAATCCCCGGCACAATCTCGACATCAATCCCCGCCGCCACACAGCGGTCACGAAAACGTAGGTAACTTTCCACATCAAAGAAAAACTGGGTAATGGCACGACTGGCACCGGCATCGACTTTCCGTTTCAGATTAATGAGGTCCGCTTGCGCACTTTTCGCTTCCGGGTGCACTTCAGGATAAGCGGCGACAGAAATATCAAAGTCATGTTCTTCTTTGAGCAACCGCACCAAGTCCGCCGCATACATAGTCGGCTTTTTCTCCGGCGACGGTAAGTCTCCGCGCAAAGCCACAATGTCACGAATACCATTTTGCCAGTAGTCACGGGCAATATGGCGCAGCTCATCTTCAGTGGCATCGATACAGGTTAGATGGGGCGCCGCCGCGACCCCCGTTTGATCATGAATACTTTTCACGATGTCATGGGTGCGATCACGCTCACCAGAATTGGCGCCATAAGTCACTGACATAAACTTAGGTTTAAGCCCTTTGAGGCGGTGCACGGAATTCCAGAGGGTTTCTTCCATACTGGGCGTGCTGGGCGGAAAAAACTCAAATGAGACGTTAATATCACCGTCTAAGTCGGCAATATTCTGATTAAGTGCATCAATGTGGCCTGCGTGCGTATAGCTCATACCCTCTCCCTGCAACCGGTTTTATTCGCGATGATGTGCGTTTTTGGTTTATACGTTTAGACGTCCATATGTCTAAAGGTTGTCGTTATCTGGGTGAAATGTCAACGATC
>NZ_MUFH01000154.1:0-6036 GCF_001996115.1 Salinivibrio sp. MA427 | reverse complement strand
TGTTTTTTTTGTGCTTTCATACTAGACTTCAGTAAGTTCTTTTATCATTCGCTCAACCCCGCACTGCCATGTGGGCAAGGTTAAACCAAAACTTTGTTCAAATTTCGACACATCCAGTCGAGAATTATGAGGGCGAGCGGCAGCTGTCGGGTAATGAGAGCTAGGGACGGGTTCGACAGTTTCAACCGTCAGATCAATACCTTGTTTCCGCACGATGTCAAAGACGAAATTCGCGTAGTGATACCAACTGGTATACGCTTTGGCTACCAAGTGGTAAATGCCTACTATGCTTTCTTCACTACCAGTTTGAGATAAGCTGTATGCTTTTCTGATGGCATGGGCGGTACAATCGGCGAGCAGTTCTGCACTAGTTGGCGCGCCAATTTGATCATCAACGATGCTCAGTTCACGCCGCGATTTGGCTAACGTTAGCATAGTTTTAGCAAAGTTGTTGCCCCGGTTGGCATACACCCAGCTGGTACGAAAAATAAGATACCGCGAGCAATAGCGTTGGATCACCTGCTCTGACATTTGCTTAGTCTCACCATAAACATTGATCGGCGATGTGGGCGTGGTTTCGTCACGCGCAGTGTCTCCGGCACCGTCATAAACGTAGTCGGTGGAGTAGTGAATGAGCCATGCCTGGTGTCGCTCGGCCGCTTTTGCTAATGCCAGCACGCTATGGGTGTTAATTTGAAACGCGGTTTCTTGATCAGTTTCGGCTTTATCAACCGCCGTATAAGCCGCCGCGTTGACGATCACATCGGGCTTAATCGCTTCGACGGTACGAACGAGGCCATTCGGATCAAGAAAATCCCCTTCATATTCGGGGTGGTCACGCCCCACGCAAAATAGGTCACCTAAGTAACTAAGTGAACGCTGTAGCTCCCAGCCTACTTGTCCATCGGTACCAAAAAGCAATATCCGCATAGTTTACTGCTCCCCATACTGCTTTTCGACCCATTGGCGATATTCACCCGATTGAATCGCCTCGACCCACTCTTGGTTGTTAAGATACCAGCGCACCGTTTTTTCAATGCCAGATTGGAAGGTTTCTTGCGGGCGCCAACCAAGCTCTTTTTCTATTTTGCTAGCATCGATCGCGTAGCGGCGATCGTGGCCTGGCCGGTCTTTAACAAAAGTAATTTGCTCACGGTACGGCGTGCTTTGGGGGCGCAGGGTATCAAGCAAGTCGCAAATGGTTTCAACCACGTCGAGGTTGGTTTTTTCGTTGTGGCCGCCAATGTTGTAGGTTTCTCCGGGTTTACCACTTTCAACGACAGTAAGCAGGGCTCTGGCGTGATCTTTGACGTAGAGCCAGTCGCGAATTTGATCGCCGAGGCCGTAAACAGGGATCGGCTTACCGTTTATGGCGTTCAGTATCACCAGTGGGATCAGTTTTTCTGGGAAATGATACGGCCCGTAATTGTTGGAGCAGTTGGTAATCAGGGTCGGCAAGCCGTAGGTTCTCGCCCACGCGGTAACGAGGTGATCGCTGGATGCCTTAGACGCAGAGTAAGGGCTACTCGGTTTGTAGGCTGTTTTTTCGGTGAACATGGGCAGTTTACCCTGACGATGCTCGCTGGGGTGTGGGAGGTCGCCATACACTTCGTCCGTCGAGATATGGTGAAACCTAAACCCTTCTTTACGCTCTAATGGAAGTGCTTGCCAATAGCTTTTTACCACGTCAAGGAGTGTGTACGTACCGATAATGTTGGTTTCAATAAAGGCGGAAGGTCCGTCGATTGAGCGATCAACATGGCTTTCTGCTGCCAGGTGCATGACTGCATCCGGTTGATGCGTCTGAAACACACGTTCTAACTCAGGACGATTGCATATATCCGCTTTTTCAAAACAGTAACGTGGAGAAGACGCAGCTTCTTCAACTGACGCGAGGTTACCTGCGTAAGTAAGCTTATCAAGGTTAATGACCTCATGGTTCGTCTCCGCGATAAGGTAGCGGATCAATGCCGAGCCTATAAAGCCCGCCCCACCTGTAATCAGTATTTTCACAGTAATTCCTTGCGTTTAGTCATACTTCAGTAGAGTCACAATGCGTGGCTAGCGGCTTGGCTTCCGCGACTCCATCATTTGACAATATCATCTCTGCATTTAGTGGCGTCCAATAATACCGAGTCATTTTATTGAAATAAAGACACCTTGGAACAACAAAGCGCCCCTCCCCGCTTAGTTCACGGGGAGGGGCGACGGTATCATTGATATTGGATTGTTATTTAGTCAGTCATCTATCGGGCTTTTACTCGCAGTCAAGGCCTGACAGTCGTTCACCATACGCATCTAGTCTGTTGCACTAAGCACTTTGAGTGGCTGTACCCGTAGTTCTGAAAGAGCCTCCGCACGCTCAAACTCAGTATGCAACAACGCCATACCATCGTTATTTGGATCGAGACTTGCTTGAGGGTCAGCCGTGGCGATACCTCGCACGTCGATCTTTCCAGAGAAGAAAAACTCTGATGCATCACGATCACTCGAGCTGAACAATGACACTTTCGACTTTTGCAGGTTATCGTTAACAAACAGATCGAAACCAGTAAATGTCAACAACGGCAGCGTAGATTGAGGCTTAGAGTATATAACTTGCCGTATTTGTCCTCCAAAGCCATCTTCAAGTAGCAAAAAGCTTCGCTGAATGTCCCAACTTCCCTCTCCACCACTGGCATAGCTTCKCAGGCACGCACCTGTTTCACTGCTACCACATGAGACAATTTCGGTATCAGTCCGGTACGGAATATCAAGATTTTGTAACCATGTTGAGTAATCGATACCTGTACTCACATCTTTGGGCTTATCGGTGAACTCTATTCCCCACCCATCGACGACACCACTACCACTGATATAGTAATTTGTTCCACCTATTTTGTGCGCATAACCATAGTAACCATCACGATCATTCGGCAACGCCTGCCAAAATAGCGGCTCTCCTCCACTCTCGATAGAGAGAGAAACATTGTCTAACCTTCCGTTGCCAGCCAAGGGAGCATACCAATAATTGGTACCATCGCGATAATCATCACCAATTTCGTTCATTTCTAACGGCTTGCTGGTGATATCTCTAAGATCCAATAAGCGATAGGCATTAATTTGTCGATATTTATCTTTTTGGATAGAGTCGTCCACGTTCTCGGGCGTGTCTGACTCTAGACGCTCGTAGCGTACGGCTAAACTCTGTTTATTGTCTAACTTTGCCTCAACATTAATGGGAGACGTTGCCCAAAAAGTGTCATAACGAGAGTTGATACCAAACACCTGACCACTTGAGTCTCCTCCGTCTTCAAGTGTTTGTTTTATGTCCCTGAGGTTAGGAAAATCCTGGCCGGTCGTTATACAACTCCCCTCTCCTCGCTGTGGCTGAAAGTCACTGAAGCGCATATTATTTGACAGTAAAGATTTGTGGTAAGAGACGCTGTCAAGAAACTTGATGCCGCCCGGCCTGATTACACTTTCGTAAATAGTGAGATAACCATCACTAGGTATTTTACTTTTGTTGATCTGCAATGTGCCTGAATTAGACCACGACGACGATCCAGCAGAGTATGTTTCTAGCAGTTGGCCCTGAGCACTATGCACCGCAACTCTTAGCCGTGTGTTCTTAACTTTATTAGCATGTACCCACTCGCGATAATCAACTTCAGGTTCAGCGTCGGGGTCATAGTTTGGATCGCTGGGATCAACGTTTTCATAATAAATTTTTTCGTCATAGATGTCACAGCGGGTGCTATCTTTCTCGGTCTCGGTGACGTAGAAGCTAGCAAAATCGATGGTATATTTAGGGGTCGGTTTAGAGCCACCACCGTCATCGCCTCCCCCACATCCTGCGAGGGCTAACGGTAAGAGTAAAGAAAGGTATAGTCGTTTATCCATGATGTTCTCAATCGCTTGGTTTTTTGATCGCATAACGCAAAATGTGACTTACTTACAAGTGAATAGCAAGTAGGTAAGCAGCACAATGCGAGCTTTAACGTGACTGCGGTTCAATCTTTTACTGATCCATGCTTTCAATCGCTGTTTACGCGACAGGTGCTTTAGGTCGCTGAGTAGCGTCAGCTGGTTGAGGGCATTGGGATCAAGCTGATGACTGAAATAGGCTTTAAATGCATTTGCTTGTATCACGACTTTGTCCACGCTGAAACAAAAGTCTTGATAGTGTTGACGTATCTGTAATAGACGATGAGGTTTGGCACCGATGCTATTATTTTTGTGTTGACGGTATTGGATTAAAGGGCGCTCAATCAGTTTTAGGCTACCGAATTGCTTGGCGACCAGTGCCAACCACCAGTCATGCATGTATGCCGATTCTGGAATCGGTAAGGCCTTGTCGAGTAAAGGGCGGTTAAAAATCGCGGTACACCCAGACACTGTATTTTGTTGTAACAGCTGATTAAATGTGTTTCCCCAATTGATGGGGATTTTTTTGTAGGCGAAATACGAGTTATTGATCACGTTCAGCTTAGAATCAACAATACAAAGATCTGAATACACAAGAAGAGGCTGCGCTGAATTCAGTGTTTTGATGTACTGATAACTGGTTACGATTTTATCAGGAAACCAGATGTCGTCTTGGTCACTCAGCATCACAAATGGGGCCGACGTTAAGGCTAACCCCCGGGCAAAGTTTTGGCTTGGGCCAAGGCTTCCCTCATTCGATTGATGTAACTCGATTTTATCATCATTGACGGCAAGTTTCTGGATGATAGTGATCGTGTTATCGGTTGAACCATCATCCATCACAATGATCCTGTTAACCAAGTGACTGTAGCCATGGTTACGTTGGATTGATTGGATTTGTGCCTCGATATATTCTTGTCCATTGTAGGAGGCTAATACAATATCGATAGGCCAACCAGGCGCTGAAAGTGGCTTTTTGTTCACTTTTCTTCCATTCACTGTTCTATTCGTTACTTATCTTAAACGAGGTAAATGTGCTGCTTTAAAGTGTAGACTGTCTGGATTAGATACTTTTAAGATTATCGACTTGATAGATTTTAGAACGCTTTGATCGCACTTTTTTGCGTGCAAAACAAAACCTCAGGGCACTTGATAGATGCCATACGAAGTAACGACTTAATAGCTTCCGACTTGCCCGTTGTCGCCAATGGACCGCCTTCGTTTCCTCGGAAAACGCCACTTGATATCCTGCTTTGTGCGCCCGATAACAAAAGTCGATATCCTCGCAGTACATGTAGTATTTTTCGTCTAGCCCACCGAGTTGCTGATAAACACTTGCTTTCACCGCTATTAATGCACCACTCGCCCAAAGCGGCGATTGCACATCACGTATGTCAGCTTTGCGGATAACGGTAGAGCGATTATTCATTGCGTAAGCAGAAATGAACGACCAAAGTTTAGGGAAACGACGGATGTTGTCGTCCTCAACATGCTCGTCTACATCTAAGTATAAGTTACCCGCCACGATCTCTTTACCACTTAAACCAATAAACTGGCGTAGATTTTCTAGGGCCTGTGGTGTGATTTGAACGTCAGGATTGAGCAACAAAAAATAGTCATCTGACTGAGGTTCTAGCGTACTCAAGTAATGAAGAAAGTTTAAGTTATTGTTAGCAGAAAATCCTTTTTTGCTTGTATTTGCAATGTAAGTTACGCCATTCTGTTGACAATAACCTTTCAGTTCTTCTTGTGGTGCGTTATCACGACAAATAACATGGACATCTGCTACATCTGCTGCCTGTCGAAGTGAATCCATGTTTACAATCATATCACTATGATTGTGTGAAACTGTAGAGATAATGAGTCTCATTTTTAACCTTGCTGGGCTGTGAGTATAGAAAATAGGGATAGATAAAAAGACATATAACTTTGTAGGCTTCCCTATCTAGCCGATTCTGTTTAGTCTCGGCCTTGAGCATATTCCTAATGCGTTTTATCTTACGTCATTTTACTCTGCTTAACTTGACATAACCGCATAAAACGAGCTACGCGATGCTAAAAAGCAATACTTAGAATAACATTTTGTTTAAATTTCTCGGCACCCCCACTCAGGATAGTGCTCGCGAATGT
>NZ_MUFH01000153.1:0-6046 GCF_001996115.1 Salinivibrio sp. MA427 | reverse complement strand
TACCACTATCGATAAAAGCAACCCAACGCTCATCGCCTTCTTGATGAATAACCACACAACGGTTTTCTTCGACTAAGCCAAATTCGTAAGCTAATGCAGGTATGATATGTGTCACTGTGTTTGAAAAGGCGACATCGGCTGCTGACCATACCCAAACACTGGCAACCCATTCATCGCCTACCGATTGTATAATGCTAAAATATTGATAATCATCCCATAAAAGTTCAGACTCTAGCTCTGACTTAACACAGAGCTCCACCTCTTCACGGGTGACAACCGCCGCTTGATACGTGTATGTTTTATATAAGCATATGCTTTGTGGCACTAAACCAACAACACGATCAAACTTGCGATAGTGGCGAGTGGTATCCTCCTCACTAGGCCAGACCACATAATGCTTTTGCAACGTCGATAACACTACTCGTCTCCGATATTCTGCGTGTTGTATTGGAAGTGCCGCCCATAATCCGGGAAACGCCACATTCTAACAGGTGGCGGCATACTGGTACCAGGCCTTATCCGGTATTCTGCTGACGCTTGGAAGCCATTATATTCATAATAAACCCGTAGTCGAGTACTGGGTGATAGCTCACTCCCTAAGCCAATTTCATAGAGATAAGACTCCAACTCATGCCAGCGCTGCTTACTTTTTAGTCGCTCAATTTTTGATAGCTCGACATCGGAGAGATCATAAATATGCTTAAGCATGTAATTGGGCACTAATGCGTAGTTTTTATCGATCGCATGGTTTAATACAACCAAGTCTTTTAGGCCTGGTTTATTATCATCGCCATTGTATATCTCTGGGCTAATCCCTTCGATGAGGAGCAATTCATCCATACTGCGAAATAGATCTTCACGACCATAGCCTCCATTTTGTTGCGTTTGCCATTTCACTACGCGATCGGTCAATGTTCTGGCTTCTTTCGCACTGACGTACAGCTTAAAGACATTGCTCAATTCATTCTTATCGACATAGCGTAGACTCACTAACCCTTTTACATCCTGCAGTGAAACATTAACGCCATTCTTTAACTTTATCGGTTCGCCATCGGTTCTAACAAAAAGATCGCCAACTTGATATCCCATCGGCAAACGTTCGCCAACCAACATGCCGAAAAATAAACGTTGCTCTGCCGAGTGTATTTCTCGTAACGCTTCAACGCGCTCTTTTGCTGCTACGGCCGTTTCGACTTCCCCATTCGCTTTTACCAACATAATACTGCCGATAGTGAGCAATATCGAAATAATGACGAGGGTTAAAGGTAGAACGACACCTGCTTGTTTTCTCATTTGACTTCTATCCGCGCACCAATATCAGCGCTTCGGGTGTACTGGGTGACTTTAAATGGCCATACATATTCTTGACCGTTTTTTAGCTTTACCGTCAACTTTGCCATGACAGGCATTTGGGCCTCATTATAACTGTCTATACTCTCCACCCAGTGACGTCCGACTCGCACTCGACCACCATTTGCATTATAAGCCAACTCATCAACATAATACCGCCAGTGATATTCTTCTACATCGGTAAACAAAGTCAGTGCTTCCGTTTGGTTTGTTTCATAAAGGCCATAATAGGGGTCACTGTTCGGTGTTTCTTGATATACAAGCATTAATCCTCCCCCATCATTCAGTTTTTGGTTTATTTCAACCCAGGCATAGGTGCCTGGTCCACCCAGAATAGGACTTTCACTTAAAAAGGATACTTTTTTTGAATCGCCCTTAAAGTAAGGTGCTGAATCTGAAAAACCAACGCTGAAATTTGATGCGACAGATTGATTAAACGCGGAAGAGAGCCATGAGAATTGTTTGTGATACCTTATGATATTATTATTTTCATTGAGTGCTCTTTGCCACTGAGAACGACCCTGTTCAAAACCGAACATTACCAACGATACCACGGTTGAAAAGATTGCCAGGACTACTAGCATTTCAACGAGAGTAAATCCATGTTCGCTATTATTTTTAGTCATGCCAGCCCAACTGCTCGAATGAAAATTTATGCTCGACGTTCTTATATTCATAGTTAACATTAACGGTAAACAATTGAACCTTTTGGCCCGTGTCTCCCCGTACATCTAACACGCTACTTTCGGGAATTGCCTCCCACGTATAGCTTATATTGTTGCCGAGATTGTTCGCGCCTGACTGCTTTTCAAAAACATTAACAACACTAATCTTATTTAATATAGACTCCTGAACCACTGAGTTATTAAGCACATCATTAACTCGGCTGGTTTGTATTCTGGACTGATTCATCACTGGAAATATTACTGAGAAGGCAGCGACTATTATGGTGATAGCAACAAGCACTTCAATCAGTGTAAACCCATGATCAGATCTTTTTAATTTCAACTTCACCATATGGCATCTTTACTTCCAGCCGCCAAACATCGTTTGAGTCAGTTAATAAATCAATGTGCCCTGAGCTCACGAAACCATCAGCCCTAAACACAATTGGCGTATGCGATTTAATACGAAGATCTTGTTCTTCTGCTTGCGCTTTCAGCCACGAAAGATTTTCTTCCACAAAAAAGCTTTTCGTTTTGCTATTTTCCTTTCTTACTTGCTTTAATGTATTACCCCAGAATGTTTGGATAGAATGTTGCGTATTGAATGATGTATATTGTCCCCAAAGTTTGGGGACAACAATACTTGATGTTAAGGCAAGCAAGGATATTACGATTAACAGTTCAATTAATGTAAAACCCTTTGATCTCATTCTTGTGTTCCTATGTCTGCATCTTCTCCTTCACCGCCTTTTTCACCATCGCGACCGTAGGAATAAAGCTTGAATTCATAATTTGGCATGAGTTCGTAACGATAATCACGATTCCAGGGATCTTGAGGAATAGATTTAGAAAGATAAGGGCCGTTCCAACCCACAACGTTATCAGGTTCGATCATCAAAGCATTGAGGCCTTGCTCTGTTGTTGGCAGTTCTCCAGTGTCTAGACGATAGGTTTTGATCGMTGAAGAAAGAAGCTCAACTTGTGCGTTAGCCACTTTTGTTTTTGACGAACCTAATTGATTGAATAGCTTAGGACCGACCAAGCCTGCGAGTAGTGATATGAGTACCAGTACGACAAGGAGCTCGATAAGCGTGAAACCTGAGTTTTTATTTTGACGCATCTTTACCATCCAATTTCATTGATTGAGATAATTCCTGATATCAGTACGATCATGATTGACCCGACAATGCCGCCCATAATAACAATGATCGCGGGTTCAAGCACGGACAATGCTCGCTTTATCCCAACCGAAAGACGTCTTTCATATAATTTAGTTATCTCTCTAAAACAAGAGACTAACGCGGCACCTTGCTCTCCTGAAGCAATCAGACGCGTCACGATCGCTGGAAAAACACTATATTCGCTGAGTGAGCTACCTAGGCTTTGTCCTTCTTTTACTCRACCGATAACAAGGTTGAGCTTTTTGTTTAAGGTCACATCAGAAACATTATTATTGGTGATGGTCAGTGCCTCTACTAAGTCAACACCTGACTCTGATAGCTTTTGCATGCTGGATGAAAACTGTACAACCTGCCAAGCTTGAACAAGTTCTTTAACATAAGGGAGTTTTTTAAGTACAGCCAAACCGATATCGTGAAGCTTACCTGAGTCAGACAGGTATTTAACATAGACCACTAACGCTATCAACAGTCCGACAATCACAGCGATATTGTCGTTTATAAACTGTGCAGTACTGACCAACCCAGCCAGAGCCGACTCTTTATTTGCTTCGCTGATCATGCTTTCAAAGTTGGGAATAACGTATGAAAACAAAAATAAAACCACAAGCACACATATGATCACGAGAAAAGAAGGATAAGTTAACGCTGACCGGATTTCTGTCGCGATCGCTTCCTCTTTTTCCATTCGCTCGGCAACACTTTGTATTGACGAGGAGAGATCACCGTTAGATTCTCCCAGCTTTAACATAGAACCCACATAGAATGGGAATACTTTTGGCTGAGACTCAATGGCGCTGGAAAGACTTAATCCACTTGATATGTCTTGATGAATTTTTACCAAGGCATTCTTTAACGGTTTTTCGTCGGTTGTTTCAATTAACGAGTACACACACACATCGAGCGCCATACCGCTTTCTCTTAATGTTGCGAGCTCTCGTAAACATGTCATTATCGATTCACGTTTAATTTTTGGTCCGTTTTTCCGCTGCGTTTTTTCAGGCACAACGAGGACAACGTGAAGGTTACGTTCCTCTAGAATCGCTTTGGCATGCTTGTCGGAACTCGCTCTTATCCAACCATCAGATTGCGAACCATCCGACCGACGTGCAATATATTTATAGTCCTTCATCCTATCACTCTCATGACTTCTTCGAGCGTCGTATCTCCATTTGCCGCTCTAAGTACGGCATCTTGCTTCAATGTCCGCATATTCTGTTTTCTTGCCACCGAAATAATTGCCGATGTTTCTATAGGAACATCATAATCGTTAGACCAATCCATTAACTCAAAGACGGGTATACGCCCTTTATATCCCGTCCAATTACATTCTTCACACCCTTTTGCAGACAACCATGTAGGATTCGTCACAATGCTTGGCCATTTCTTTTCTATTTGCGGCCAACCAATCTCACTGGCTACTTTTTCTGCCGTGTGATCTTCCTTACTACAATGTGGACATACGCGCCTTAACAATCGCTGAGCCATAACGCCGACGATTGTCGACTTAATCAAATAGTCAGGTATGCCAATATCCTTCAGTCGGATAAAACTACTTGGGGCGTCGTTTGTATGTAGTGTGGAGAGAACAAAATGTCCAGTTAACGCAGATTGTATCGCGATCTGAGCCGTTTCTTTGTCACGCATTTCACCGATCAACATGATATCGGGATCTTGTCTTAACGCTGAACGCAGAACGGTTGCAAAATCTAAACCTATATCACTGTTAACCTGAATTTGAGTAAGTCCAGCCATTTGATATTCGACCGGATCTTCAACGGTAATAATTTTGGTTTGCTCGTCATTTAGACCACCGAGCAATGTGTATAATGATGTCGTTTTACCACTACCTGTAGGACCTGTTACGAGAAAAATACCGTTTTTGTTGGTTGTAATTTTATTGATAAGCGCTAGCTGATCGGGAAACATGTCTAGTGTCTTCTGAGAGCCTGTCTTTTTGGCCGTATTATCATTGACAAGCAGACGTAAAACAGCATTTTCGCCGAATACAGTTGGTGTCGTCGCAACTCGAATATCTACCTGGTTCCCTGATAACCTCGCTTTTATCCGCCCATCTTGAGGCAAGCGTTTTTCCGAGATATCAAGGCCCGCCATCAATTTTACTCGTGAAATAATCGCCGAGTGCAAAGAAAGATCAGGCTGATCGACAGTATGTAAAACACCATCAATTCGATATCGGATAAAGAATTTCCCTTTGTTTATCTCTAAGTGGATATCCGATGCTTGATCAATAATAGCGCGTTGAATACATTCATTGACGAGCTTAACGACTGGCGCAGCGCTACTGTCTCCTTCAATAATTGAGCCTGATAGCTCTGAGTCACTTTCTTCAAACATCGAAACCAATTGTCTATACTGATAATTCGATGTGAGAATAGGTATCACTTCAAGGCCATATTTTTGCTCAAATAACTGATAGATATACTCATTCCATACGTCAGTTAACGCCATGTATATTTTTTTGCATTCACTATCGATGAGTAAGGGGAACGCACTATTTTTTTTCCACCAATCTTCTGGGAAGTATCGTAAAGCGATTTCTGGCGTGGGCTGCGACCCTTTTAGAAGCGTCTCTTGAAATGTCTCATACAGATAAAGATTCAGCTGTTCACTTAATGCTTCTAACACATCGCTTTCCGCACAAATACCGTTAGAAACACAAATTTCGCCAAAATAGGGGCGATTTATGTGACCGTAGCCATCTTGTATTTTAATCACTTCCTCAACATCGGAGTGATTTAAGACTTGTTTTTCTAATAATATCTCGCCTATTAATTTAGTCATTATTATTCCTACAAAACATCAGCAAAGCTTGTTTTTATTCGTTGAAAT
>NZ_MUFH01000152.1:0-6060 GCF_001996115.1 Salinivibrio sp. MA427 | reverse complement strand
TTTTGAATGCGACCTGGATAAAGCGCATCAAACTCAGGGAATAAATCACGTTTAACCAACTGTGAGTGCAAGGCCGCGACACCGTTGACGGCATAAGAGCCAATCACACACAGATTCGCCATGCGCACCATGCGCTCACCTTGATCATCGATCACGGATAACACTTGCTGTTTGCGCACATCACCAGGCCACTTTTGCTCCACGTCTTGTAAGAAACGATGGTTGATCTCGAAAATGATCTCCATATGGCGAGGAAGAAGCTCTGCCATGAGCGATTCACTCCACGTTTCAAGCGCTTCAGGTAATAACGTGTGGTTCGTGTAAGCAAAGGTGCGGCTAGCAATGGCCCACGCTTCATCCCAACCTAAGCGATAATCATCTAGCAACACACGCATCAGTTCAGGAATGGCGATCGTTGGGTGAGTATCGTTAAGCTGAATGGTTTCATACTCCGGCAACGCCGCCAGCGCATGGCCGGCTTCCAAGTGACGGCGAAGAATGTCACCCACTGAGGCGGCGCTATGGAAGTACTGCTGCATTAAACGCAGCGTCTTGCCTGAATCATGGTTATCGTTGGGGTAAAGGACTTTAGTCAGGTTACCCGCATCAATATCTGCTTGCTGCGCATGGGTGTACTCGCCCGCATTAAAAGCATCAAGCGCGAACGGTGTCAGTGCTCGACCTTCCCACAAACGCAATGGATAAACGGTGTTACTTTGGTAACCGACAATGGGTAAGTCCCAAGGCATTGCCTGGATTTTCAAGCTTGGCACCCATTGACGATAGGTATGCCCCGCTTCCTCAACAACCTCAACATGGCCATAGAAACCAATGGTTTGAGTCAGGTCCGGACGGACGACTTCCCAAGGGTAGCCTTCTGGCTCACGCCATGCATCAGGCGCTTCTTGCTGCGCCCCTTGATCGAAAGATTGGCGGAAAAGGCCATACTCGTAGTGTAAGCCATAGCCAACTGCTGGATATTGCTGTGCCGCAAGTGAATCCATAAAACAAGCAGCGAGACGCCCAAGCCCACCGTTGCCGAGTGACGGGTCACGCTCTTGCTCTAATAAGTCGGTAAGACCCAGGCCGAGTTCACCAACGGCCTCAGCAATCACATCGTATAAACCCATGCTAATCAGGTTATTGCCCGTCAAACGGCCAATGAGAAATTCAAGAGATAAATAGTTAACGCTTTTGGCCTGTTTGATCGCTTGATCGTTTTCAGTCGCCACCAAGTCGCCTGTTGTGTGCTCAGCTAATGCACGCCCTAAGGCAAGGTACCAATCGCGTTGTTGAGCGGTTTCAGGTGCGTGACCTAGCTGGGTCAAGTGTTGGACCATGCTGATTTTAAACGCACTTTTATCAAAGGCATGTTGCTGTTTTGGGGTCATGTCATAACTCTCAATAATGGAATGAAACCTTGATGGCTATTCATCCTGCCCAACTCGAGAGTAACAAACATCCTCCCACTCACAGTGACGGAAAGGAGGAGATAGCAGGGCGTAGAGAGCTGTGTCACACACCAACAGTGAGCCGCCTCTCATCAATCCTAGCATCCACATACAAGCCAGTGATCAACATCACGTTATGGGACAAAAAGCATTCGAAAAGCAGCATGAAAAGTAAGAAATCACTTTTGTTATTTTTGTGCGCCAGCGCAAATTCTATATTTTCCAGGACATATAAATGTACAAAGCTATTTTAAAGGATAGCGAAAACAAAAAACTATTGTGATATAAATCACAAATATAGGGCGTAGATGCACCATTCTAGAGCAATCAACACAAGAGTGGAGAGAGATCATAGTTTGCTATCTAGGAGTCGCATAGACTCCAAGGAGGATAAAGCAGTGTCGCGCTGAGGGGCCGGCACCGTATTTGAGGTTAAGGACAGTGTGTTATGTGGATCCCATCAAAACTTACTCGACCAGGTCGGCTTTATAACGCCATATTGCGCCCTCGGGTGCTCGATATGCTACAACGAGCGCCTCACTATAAATTAGTGATGTTCCGCTCCCCCGCCGGCTATGGCAAAACAACCATGGCCGCACAATGGCTGGCTGATCAGTCCCATGTTGGCTGGTTTAGTATTGATGACAGTGACAATGATAGCTTCCGCTTTATTAACTACTTGTTACAAGCCCTGCATCAAGCCACGCAAGAAGGCTGCGCAAACACCATTAAGCTTGCTGAGAAGCGCCAATTCTCATCGCTTCGTGCACTTTTATCCGATGTGTTTGCCGAGTTAGCGAATTTTCATGCCACCAGCTATCTGGTATTGGATGATTATCAGCTTATTGATAACGAAGAAATCCATGAAGCCATGCGTTTTTTCATCAAGCACATGCCGGATAACCTCACTTTGGTCGTCACTTCACGAGCCAACCCGCCATTGGGCACCGCGAACTTGCGTGTTCGTGACTTAATGATCGAAATCGGGAACGAATTACTCGCCTTTGATAACGAAGAGACCACCCGCTTTTTTAATCAACGCGTGGCCGATGGGGTCGATGAGTCAACCGCCAATGCCTTGTGTACCTACGTTGAAGGTTGGCCGTCAGCATTGCAACTGATTGCGATTCAAGCACAGCACCAAAAGCGTACGCTCATGCAAAGCGCGGCCTCGTGTGCCAGCTTTAACCATGCCCACCTTTGGGACTATTTAGCGGAAGAAGTGTTTGATTTACTTGATACTGAAACCCGTCAGTTTTTGATGAAAGTGTCGGTATTAGAAATGTTCAACGATGAATTAGTCTATGCCTTAACGGAGCGCGGCGACGCGTTGGGGATGCTGGAGTCTCTGAACCGCTACGGTTTATTTATTTATCCACTCGAAGGCGACAACAATTGGTTCCGTTTTCACCATCTATTTGCTGAATTTCTTGCCCATGAGCGCCAGGCTCGGATCCCACAGCAGCAACAAACACTGCATCGGCAAGCGGCCTTAGCTTGGCTCAAGCTTGAATCGCCACATCAAGCATTGCGCCACGCACGTTATGGCGAGGATGATGCCCTGTTGGCAGATATTCTGAATCAATATGGTTGGCGGATGTTTAACCGTGGGGAGCTATCGACCCTCGAAGCGGCTATCAGCAAGCTAAATAACGAGTACTTGTACCAGTATCCGAGTTTAAGCCTACTTCGAGCTTGGCTTGCACAAAGCCAGCATCGCTATCATGAAGTGGGTGAGCTATTAGCAAGTGCAGAAAAAGCCTATCAAGCTCGCGAAATACCGCTCGACATTGATTATCAAGGCAATGCCAATGCGCTACTTGCACAGGTGGCAATTAATGCCAACGACCCAGAGCGGGCCATGCGCCTGGCTGAAAAAGCACTTGAGCAACTAGATAGCGCCAATTACCGTGGCCGTATTGTCGCGACATCTGTCGTTGGCGAGGTGAACCATGTGCTCGGCGAGCTCGATCGTGCCTTATCGATGATGCAACAAACGGAAAAACTCGCTCGCCAGCACCAAGTGTATCACCAGGCACTTTGGGCAATTTTACAACAAAGTGAAATTCTTCTGGCACAAGGCTATGTGCAAGCGGCATTTGAGCTGCTCGACAGTGCCGATCAACTCATTGAAGATCAGCAATTACACCAAGTTCCTTTACATGAATTTGCTTTACGCCTTCGCGCACAAATTCTTTGGTGTTGGAACCGTTTAGACGAAGCCGAAGCCTGTGCTTACAAAGGGCTGCAGGTTTTAGAAAATCAGCCACCGAGCAAGCATCTGCATAGTTACTCCATGCTCGCACGTGTTGCCGTCAGCCGCGGTGAACTCGACAAAGCTGCCAAGCACATTGAGCATATTGAGCATCTATTACGTGAGTCGGTTTATCATGTCGATTGGACCGCTAACGCGTCTTTATCGTTGTTACTCTATTGGCAAGCCAAACACGAACTTCCTCATATGGAGGAGTGGCTGCATCAAGCCGTTCGCCCCGCGTCGGCCTGTAATCACTTTAGCCAGCTTCAATGGCGTAATATCGCCCGGGCGCACCTCCATCTAAGTCAGGGTGACGCTATCTCATCGCTGTTGCATGCATTGATCGAACAACAAGCGCTTGGCGCGTTAGAACGTCATCGTGCACAACAGTTACTGAAAGAAATCGCCAGCCATCAACGCTCTCGCTCAACCCACTTTGATGAAGCCTTTGTCGAAAAACTGGTGAAGCATCCAAACGTTCCTGAATTAGTACGAACCAGCTCATTGACCCAGCGGGAGTGGCAGGTACTTGGCTTGATTTATTCAGGATTCAGTAACGAGCAAATTGCTCATGAACTGGATGTCGCCGGGACAACCATTAAAACCCACATCCGTAACCTTTATCAAAAACTCAACATTGCCAATCGCAAAGAAGCGGTCGTCACCGCCGAAAACCTCTTGCAATTGATGGGCAATTAACCTCGCACCACTACGCCCTCAGAGGTTTCTGGGGGCGTAGTTATTATTAAGTCTCAGCCTACATTTTGTGATACTTTGTTGAATTATCAAAAAATTTTCTCATCGATGTACTGAGTTATAACGCGATCACAGTTGGTGCAATTCACTTCTCAGTAAGCTTGGCCTCCCTACAACACATTAAAGGTCAACCTGATGAATTATCCGTTAAACAAACATCCTCTTGCACTGCCTTTTACGATTGCCTCGGCGATTGTATTAACAGGCTGTCAATTGAATGACGATAACCCTAATGTTGATACCAGCCCAACCCCCAGCGCTCGTGATGCGGGCACCACGGATGCCAGTGTGCTATTTGCTGACGCCGATACCCTGCTCACTCATCAAACCCACGCCACCTCGCTTACCTTGTATTATTCCACTGATGGCACGATGCGCTATAACCCGGACACTCAGCAGGTGGAAAACGCCACCGCGAGTGTCGAATCTACCCTTGCCACCCGCGATAATTGGCAGGCATCGTTTCCTCATTTGCAAGGTAACGTCAAAGGGTTCGATTTTGACTTTGTTAGCGCCGATATCGCGCTGAAGCAATGGCTCAAAGGACAGCTTCTCGCTATCGCCAAAGACGGTGATACCGTATTAACCGCAACCGATGTGCAACCGGCCCGCGCGCTCGATGCCTTGTACGCAGAACACGCCGAAAAACTTAACTTTGGTGCCATTCCTGACGCTGGACACACTGAATTTCGTCTCTGGGCTCCTACCGCACAGCAAGTGTCACTCGTGCCTTATCAAGCTGCGAGCGAAGAAGGCGCGCCAAAACAGCGCCAAACGCCCATTAAAATGGATTTCGACGCCGAGTCGGGAAGCTGGCATGTTGCCACCACTGCGCTAACCCACGGCGACTATTACCGTTATCAACTGTCGGTCTATCACCCTGCCACACACCGTGTCGAGCGTCTCGAAGTCACGGATCCTTACTCACATAGCTTGTCGACCAACTCAAGCTATTCACAGGTGGTCGATCTGAATGCATCAGCGCTTAAACCCAGTGGTTGGGATACGCTGAGTGCGCCTCACTCGCAGCAAAACCCCGCCAACGGTGTGATTTATGAGGCGCACGTGCGTGATTTTTCCGCGCTCGATCAATCTACTCCCCAAAAACTGCGCGGTAAGTACCTTGCTTTTACACAAAACACCACTGAGCCGGTCAAACACGTAACCGCGCTTGCGCAATCTGGAGTCACTCACTTACACCTGCTCCCCGTGTTTGACATTGCCTCCATCAACGAGGACGCGGCACAGCGTATCGATGTCACCGACCGCTTCTCCGCGCTATGTGACAAAGCACCCTCGCTAAAAGATACCCCGAGGCTGGCCAGTGAGTGCGACAACAATCAAACCATCCAAGCGGCATTAACGGATTTAGCCGCCCAAGACAGTGCTGATACCCCCTATGTGCAAACGGTAATGGCGGCGATGCGTCAATACGACAGCTTTAACTGGGGTTACGATCCTTTCCATTACACCGTGCCCGAAGGCAGTTATGCGACCGAGCCTGAAGGCACCGCGCGTATCCTCGAGTTTCGTAAAATGATCATGGCCATCAAACAAAATATCGGCATGAATGTGGTGATGGATGTGGTCTACAAT
>NZ_MUFH01000151.1:0-6103 GCF_001996115.1 Salinivibrio sp. MA427 | reverse complement strand
CAATCAACAAGATTCTTTCTGCGGTGGCGATGTATAAAGGATTGCACCGCAATATTTACTACGTTGCACTGGCCCGCATGATCCTCGGGATGGGCAACTTTATTATTCCTTTCCTCGTGTTGTTGTTTACCGATAAGCTCGGCTACTCCGCGTCGCTGGCGGGTTCATTGGCGATGAGTATTACTGGCTTGTACCTGCTGGGGAGTTTTATTGGTGGCAAGCTTTCTGATTGGGTAGGTCATAAAAACACTATGGTGGCGGGGGAATGTGTCGGCGCTATCTTGCTGCTGATATGTGGGTTTGCACCCGATTCCCCTGTGATGGTGCCGGCGTTATTATTCGCCGCTTACTTTTTTATCGGTGTAGCGTTGCCGGCCAGTAATGCATTGGTGGCCGATTTATCTCACGCAGGCAATCGCGATGCGGTGATGTCGCTTAGTTACCTTGCCTATAACTTGGGTTCAGCGATTGGCCCCATCTTAGCGGGCTATTTGTTTTGGCAGCACACTGAGTGGATTTTCTTTGGTAACGGGCTTGCCGTCTTGGTGGGTATTCTTGTGGTGGCCTTTTTGGTCAACGTGACCGAGCAAGCCGTCCCCGAGTCTGAGTCTGACCTTGAGCGCGCGGTAGAAGGCAGTGTGTGGTCGGTGCTTAAATCACGTCCTTATCTCATTGTGTTCACTTTGTTTTGTGGCATGCTTTGGTTTGCATTGAATCAAATGACAATGGCTAGCCCGCTTTATTTGAGTCATTTATTTGGCCAAGAAGGGCCCGTGCGTTTTGGTCAATTGATGACGTATGCGTGCGTGTTGGTGGTGATCATCACGCCGCTATTGCTACGTGCCACATCTGGACACACCGAGACCATGGCGTTGGCCTATGCAGGGCTCTTGTTTGTGTTGGGTTATGGTCTTGTGATGTTGTCACCTACGATCCCCGTTCACTTTTTAGCGTGGTTTTTCCTTTCCGCTGGCGAGGTGTTGGTCCTCACCAAAGAGGGCGTGTATCTTGCCAACAACTCACCGGCGAGTCATCGCGGTCGTATTCAAGGGGTATTGATCACGTTGCGTAGCTTATTGCTGATGCCAAGCTTTGTATTGATTGGCTATGTCATCGACACGTTCGGTTATTCGGTGACTTGGTCGCTTGTTATCGCTATGGCTGTGTGTGCCAGCATCGGTATGCTTTTATTGTCGATGCGTAAGAAAACGCGCCTTGCAGCCACGTCGTAATAACCGCCCCTACATGAATGTAAGAAAACGATGAATATTGGTATTTATGTGTATGAGCACGCAGAGGTGCTCGATTTTGCCGGACCTTTTGAAGTGTTTAGCACTGCAAAACGTTTGGGCGCGGACAGTTGGCAGATTGGACGTCTGTACGGGGGCGTTCATACTGGCAGAGGCCGGACTACTCGATGGTCGAAAGGTGATCACGCATTGGGAAGACATGGACGACCTCAGCCGCGCTTATCCGCCATTAAGCGTGGTATCAGAAAAGCGCTGGGTGAGAGATGGAAAATATCTTACCTCCGCGGGCATATCTGCGGGTATTGATATGAGTTTGCAGCTGGTGGCTGATCTGCACAGCGAGGACTTAGCCCAGCGCGTGGCCAAGCAAATGGATTACCACTGGCAGCGAAACGAGTAATATGCAGTCTGGATAAGGTACGTAGCGCGATAATAATCAATGTATGCGCTGATAAAATAGGAATAGGAACATGTTCCCAGCAACATGGCGGTCTGAACGCCTATGTTTTAGTGCGTTTGAGTACAGTGATGCAAAGCGCGTTAAAGCACTGTTTGAGCAAAATCAGCATCTGCAATATCAAGATCCCACGTTTAAGCCTTGGTCGTTATCCACCTATCAATCATTGATTGCCGACAGTGCGGAGAAAAAGGCGCCTGATGTGGAAGACGCCTTTTATCTTCGTCGCATTCAAACCCATGACGGTAAAGATATCGGCTATCTGCAAATCTCGCTCAATGCGCCGGATACACAGAGTGTTTGGCTGCCCATGCTCACTATTTCTCCAAGATATCAAAAGCATGGCTATGGCAGCGAAGCGGTTGCGAGTGTGATTGAAACCGTGCAAGCTTATGGAGACTATCGACGCATGGGTGTGAATGTTTACGCCGAAAACATTCGCGCGTTTCGATTCTGGTATCAGCAAGGGTTTTGTCGTATTACCCATTTTGAACCCGAGCAAGATGAAGGACGAGATTACCACTGTTTGGTGCTCTATCGAGACCTTATGTCGTGAACAGCGCATGTCTTTTCGGGAATCGACAAGATTACGTCGCTTGAGCCATGTTATGGAAGGAATTAGGTAAACGAATGATGAAAAATAAATCAGTCAACCGAGTGCGATTTAAGCGAGCCGCGATGGGGGTCGCGTTTGCACTAGGCGTGATGAGCCTGGTGCCTGGGCAGGTGTACGCTGCTAACACCACACACGCTGAAGTACAGCGCGAATCCGGTCTGTATCTACAAGATTTTGATCGTTCGGTTCGTCCACAAGATGACTTGTTCCGTCACGTGAACGGTACTTGGTATGACCAAACCCAAATCCCCAATGATATGTCCAGCTATGGTGCGTTCCGTATCTTGGCTGAAGAGAATGAAAAGCGTCTGAAAGGCATCATTGATGAGCTGGTGGCGCGTGATGATCTCAAGCCTGGCTCCAATGAGCAAAAGCTGCGTGATTTTTATCTTAGCTATATGGACCAAGATAAAATCGATGCCCTAGGGGTGACGCCAATCAAACCTGAGCTCGATCGTATTGCGGCGATTTCCTCGAAGCCTGCGTTGATTTATGCGATGGCCGATTTGCGACAAATTGGTGTTGGGATCCCGTTTAGTTTTTATGCGTGGGCCGATGCGAAAAACCCTGACTATAACGCTCTGTATCTGAGCCAAAGCGGGTTGGGCTTGCCGGATAGAGACTACTATTTTCGCGACACCGAGGACGCTGAGCGTATCCGCACCGCTTACAAACGCTATCTCGAAGATATGCTGCGCTTAGCGGGCTACGATCAGGTCAAACAACGCGCGGATAGAATTTATCAGCTGGAAAAAACACTGGCAGAGCACCATTGGACACGCGCTAAACGCCGTGACGCGCAAGCCACCTATAACAAAATGCCCATTGAGGCTCTCAACCAGTTGATGGGTGAGTTTGATTATGCACGCTTTGCCAAACGCGCGGGTATCGATAAAGCCGATGAGGTTGTGGTGCGCATGCCGTCTTATTTTGAGGCGCTAGGGCAGGTGTTTGAGCAAACCAGTCTGCAAGCGTGGCAAGATTATCTAACTATTCGTACGCTCAATGCGTTTGCACCGCGCCTAAATCATGAGTTGGTTGAACGTCAATTTGCGTTCTATTCCAAAACCCTCAACGGTATTCCTGAGCAGCGTGACCGCTGGAAGCGCGGCGTGCAAGCCACCGAAGGGGTATTGGGTGAAGCGCTTGGCCAAGAATATGTCGCGCGTTATTTCCCGCCAGAAGCCAAAGCGCGTATGGAAACCTTGATTGATAACTTGCGTGCCGCGTTTAAAGACTCGATTGAGTCCTTAGCCTGGATGAGCGATGAAACCAAAGCGAAAGCATTGGATAAGCTGAGTAAATTCACGCCTAAAATCGGCTATCCAGAGCAATGGGAAGATTACAGCGCGCTGACCATCAACGCCGATGACTTGGTTGGCAACAGCAAACGTGCCGCACGCTGGGGCTATCAAGATATGCTGTCGCGGATTGGTGCACCGGTTGATCGCAAAGAGTGGGGCATGACCCCGCAAACGGTCAACGCTTATTACAGCCCAACTGCCAACGAGATAGTGTTCCCCGCCGGGATCTTACAACCACCATTTTTTGATATGAATGCGGATGACGCCGTGAACTATGGCGGTATCGGTGCGGTGATTGGTCATGAAATGGGACACGGTTTTGATGATCAGGGCTCGCGTTATGATGGCGATGGCAACCTATCCAATTGGTGGACGGATGAGGACCGGGCGCGCTTCGATGCACGCACCCAAAAGCTGGCTGAGCAATTTAGCCAGTTTGAGCCATTGCCGGACTTGTTCATTGACGGCAAAGTGTCTTTGGGTGAGAACATTGGTGATTTAGTCGGCTTGACCACCGCCTTCCGCGCCTATCAAAAATCGTTGCACGGTGAACCGTCTCCAGTGATGGACGGGTATACCGGCGAGCAGCGATTCTTCCTCAGCTGGGGGCAGATTTGGAAAATGAAGATGCGTGAAGATGCTCTGCGTGAGCGCGTGTCGCTGGGTCCGCATGCGCCACCGCAATATCGCGTGCTTGGTGCGCCGCGCAATGTGCCTGCGTTCTATGAAGCCTTTGATATTAAGGAAGGTGATGGCATGTATTTACCCGAAGATCAGCGGGTGAATATCTGGTAATCTCGGATGCCGCCGCAAGGGCGGCATTTTTTGCGATAGATGTTGGTACTGTCCGTCGCGCGAACCGATGCAAGGAGGCTCCAAGTGCTAAGCACGCCAAGAACGAGACTGGTTTTACTTCCCCCAGAAAAAGCCGACATGATGGCGCAGTTTTATCAACGAAATCGTGCTCACCTTTCCCCATGGGAGCCCATACGTCCTGCCGCATTTTATCGCGAAGACTATTGGCATAGCGCGCTGCAAGAAGCGAACGATTTGTTTCAACAGCAACAAGCCTTCAAGTTTGTGATTTTGCATCATGAACGGGACGATGTGATAGGGGTGTGCAATTTTACTAATGTCATTCACGGCGCCTTTAAAGCGTGCCTGTTAGGTTATGCCGCTGACAAGCATTATCAAGGGCAGGGCTACATGCACGAAGCCATCCAAGCAGGCATCCGTTTTGTATTTGATCAGGTTGGGTTGCACCGTGTGATGGCCAACTATATTCCGGACAACACGCGCAGTGAGCGGCTACTTACCAAGCTGGGGTTTGAGCGCGAAGGCTATGCTCGCCGTTACCTAAAAATCAATGGCCGCTGGCAAGATCATGTCCTCACCGCCAAACTCAATCCTGCAATGGAAGAGTGAGTCGTGGAATCGCCAGTCGGACATTCCGTTTTATCCATTTRACTGTCAGGAGAAAAAATGAGTCAGTTTACCGAGTACAAAGTCGTTCATATTGTTGAAGGTGGTTGCGGCACCTTATTGCTGGGCTCAAGTGGCTTGCCGTTGCAACGCCTCGAAGCCGAACTCAATCAATACGCACAAGATGGTTGGCAGGTTGTTTTTCAAGTGATTGAAAAGAAACGTTATATGCTATTTTGGCAACGTGAAGCTGTGATTGTCACCCTAGGTCGCTAATGCTCAAGTATTTGTCGCTTACTTTAATCCATCGTTACCAAGCTAAAGGTGGATCAAAGAAACGGTTCAATATTGCGTGTAATTTCGAGCCGAGCTGCTCGGAGTACACGCGCCAAGCGATCGAAAAGTACGGCGCACTTCGCGGCTGGCAACTCGGATTGGCGCGCATTCGTCGTTGTAATGATCCCGATGCAGTAGAAATAATTCACGATGAGGTGCCTTAGATGCGGATAACGCAACCATGGCAAGAGCTGGAAACACAGGAAGCCTTGCTGCGTGATCAAGTGAATGGCTTAACCCCAAGCCAGAAAAAACGCTATTTTGCCGAGCAAACCAGACAACTGAAAGATCCAGACACCTATGCGGTACTCAATTGGGCTTTCTTAGGGGGATTCCATCATCTTTACTTGCGAAAGTACCGGTTGTTTATCGTAGAATGTACGTTATTGGTAATCGCCATTATTGGCTTAGTGATGAGCCAGCCGTATTTCGCTTTGATTTTGGTTGGTTTAGTGCTATTTGAATTACCACAGCTTTTTTTGGCCCAGAAAATTGCCAGGCAGTACAACTACCATGTATCACGCTCAATTTATGAACACGTCCGCCACGGTGATTAATCCATGAAGCGCCGTCGGATCCGTAAACGCCACCAGCATCAATTCTTTTTATGCCAGAAGACATATCGTCGCGCCTTAATTGATTTAATTGAAGCAGATCCTATGAGGATGCGAGCATTACGATGTGTTCAGTCTCTCAATTTGCCTCAGTGCTATATCGC
>NZ_MUFH01000150.1:0-6117 GCF_001996115.1 Salinivibrio sp. MA427 | reverse complement strand
CAAAATGCAGTGTTTAAGTACGTCAATCATCACGGTTTTTGACCACCGTTTAATGATGAATAGTCTATCTTCTCACGCTTTGTAATGACATTATTATGACTATCTGAGAATGAAAACTTTGTCACCATTCACGCTTTTGGTTATTTCCTTACACAATGAAGGAATATATTTACAGCGTGAAATAAATAATCGGTCAAAAATGGGGCAAAAAGCGGTGTGAAGCCGATTACATTGAAAAATAATTACGTAACCCTAAGGAGTGCTTGTGTCAGGATTGAAAGTCGGAATTTGTGGTTGTGGTTGGTTGGGTACCCCCCTTGCGTCGCACTTGCTAGCGGCAGGGCATCAGGTGGTGGGGACCAAGCGCCAATCGGATGCAGCGCAAGCATGGAGCCAGTCACTAGGTGCGCCAATGGTGCCTTTTGATGTCATGGCGCCCGATTACCACCACGCGCAGCCATTGCTTGATTGCGACATTGTGGTGATCAATATCGCGGCAGGGCGACGTAATGCCGATTTTGATGCCTACCGCAACGCGATGACCGCCTTTATTGATCATCTGGCACAAGCGGGCGTTGAACATGTGCTCTTTATTAGCACGACGTCTGTGTATGGAGAGCTTAAAGGACAAGTCACAGAACAGACACCGACCGCCGCGACAACGGCATCCGGTCAAGCGCATGAAGCCATTGAAGCCCATGTTGATCGCGTGTATGGCGATCGGGGCAGTGTGCTGCGCTTGGCAGGTTTAATTGGCGGTGAACGTCACCCATCAACCATGTTGTCAGGGCGTACAGGGCTGTCTGGCGGCAGCGAGCCGGTTAACCTTATCCATCGTAGCGATGTCATGGCTGCAATCAGTGCAATGATTCATCAGCGCCAATGGGGACATGTTTTCCATTTGAGTGCGGATCTTCATCCATCCAAAAGCGTTTATTACAGCTGGGCTGCACGTGAAATGGGATTAACGCCACCTGAGTATCACCCAAGTGCTGGCGATGGAAAATGGATTGATGCCACGCATACGCTGGCGCAGCTGGGACTCACCTTACGGTATGCGTCGCCCTATCAAATGATTGCCAATGGTCAGGTAACGTCTGATGACCCTGCACCAAAATAAAAAAAGCCCACACAAGGTGGGCAAAATAAAGGTAGAGACAAATAAACTCTAAAGTAAGTAGAAAAAGCAGCAGCAGTTCGGAAAGAAAGGTGAATCATGCACCTCAATCGCTGAGGGGGACAAGGCATTTCTTACCGATGCACCCATTAGGACTGGGCGATGACCAAGAAGTTCCTGATGATTTAAAAAAGTCGCCAAATCTTGTCAATGGGCGACGATTTCGTGAGTCTTATCACACAAAACGCGTATCTGCACGCTATTCCTTCCTCAATGCGCATAGAAAAGCCCACAAGAACCGCGCATAAAAAAGCCCACAAGCAACGAGCAAGTGGGCATAGAAGAAAAGTCTTCTAGAAAAAGCAGTGGCACAAAGTGTGACTAGCAAAAATGCGAATGGGTTCCCACATTGGTATAAAAAAAGCGCCGCTTATTTTTGCGGCCGTACGGGCTTACTGGTTTAGTCTCTGATATTCAATACGTTACATATCATCTTGCCCCTCCTGCCTCAGACGGATCATTTACCAAACATTATACGGTGACAATAAACGGGCGCTGAACGCCAGTAATGGCCTGATCACCTTGTCATCACTCAATAATGTGATGTTGCTCATGCGATACGTAGGTGTTTCTTACTTGTTAAATAAGGCTTGTCGGTATAAAGTTAAACAAGCGTTTAAATCAGGTGAATGAATAATGGCAGGACGAGGCGACACCAAAGCGAAAATACTAGATGCCGCGGAGCAGCTCTTCGCCGAGCATGGCTTTAAAGAAACATCGTTGCGCACCATCACCAGCAAAGCAGGGGTTAACCTTGCCTCGGTGAATTACCATTTTGGTGATAAAAAATCATTGGTGCGCGCGGTGCTTGGACGTTATCTCGAGGCATTTATGCCCGCACTTGGCGAACAACTGCAAATGTTGTTAAGCCAGCGTGAATGTACGATGGCCCAAGTGTTTTCTTGTGCCAAACAGCCGGTACTCGCACTTGACCAATACCGGCCTCATGGCGCGGCCACCTTTATGCAATTAATTGGTCGAGGCTACACCGATGTGCAAGGGCACTTGCGTTGGTTTATTACCACGCGCTATGAGCACGTTTTATCCTTGTTTAACCAAGCGGTGCACAAAGCCAACCCGGCACTCACCCCCGAAGCCGTCTTCTGGCATATCCATTTTACGCTCGGCGCTGCCATTTTCACCATGGCATCGAGCGAGGCACTCCGTGATATTGCCGAAAATGATTTTGATCGCACGTTAGACACCGAAGCGATCGTTGACCGCCTCATCCCGTATTTAGCAGCAGGGATGAACGCCGAGCCAGCAGTGATGCAGCAAGGCCAAGTGCTTCCGTTTGCGGCGGAATCGCAGGCCGACTAGCGCAACAACGTATGGGCGTGGTAGGCGTGGAGCCAGCCCTCATTTATTCACCCACGTTATTGTCGATGTCTGACAATGCGTGGAATGCAATGTAAAACCCGTTCTGGTCGCACAATAACAGCAACAAGAGTGCAACCATGATCAACAAAAGGACCTGAATCATGAGCTCTCAAACTTCATTACGTCGTTCACTGATTAGTGACAAAGCGTTTACTTTCTTCAAAAAGGTGCTGCCACCCTTATCAGCGACAGAGCGTGAAGCGATGGAAGCGGGCCGACCATGGTGTTATTTGCATGGGTGAGCATAATGGCGAAGAGGTTCTCGGGATCCGCTTAAGCTGGAACAAGCGCTATATCACCTTAGCCCCCGTGGCCAGTGTCGTTGGGCTTGCCTTCAAACTCGGCGATCCTGAAGGGTTGTTGGGTGACAAAAAAGATCTCGGCATCACCTGTGCCTTGGTCCCGGCAGACCATCCAGGGGTGGAAATTGGCGATCGCCACAACCCACTCAATATGGCCTTCATGAATGGCACCACCCGTGGTGAAGACGTCTTTATTCCGATTGATTGGGTCATCGGCGGGAAAGACTACGTAGGTCGAGGCTGGCGTATGCTGGTGGAATGCCTGTCTGCCGGACGTGGGATCTCGCTGCCTGCGCTCGGCACGGCGGTCGGCCACTTAGCCACACGCACCACAGGCGCTTACAGCTATGTACGTAAGCAGTTTGGTATGCATATTGGCCGCTTTGAAGGGGTCGCCGAAGCACTGGGTCGCATGGGCGGGTTGAACTACTTGATTGAATCGACCCGTACCCTGACCACCACCGCGCTTGACCAAGGTGAGAAACCGGCGATCATCRCCGCCATTTCTAAATACCACATGACCGAGATCGCGCGCACCATCTTAAACGACTCGATGGATGTTCACGCGGGTCGTGCCATTCAATTGGGGCCACTCAACTACATTGGCCACCATTACTTTGGTATTCCTGTCGCGATCACCGTGGAAGGGGCGAACATTCTTACCCGCAACCTGATGATCTTTGGTCAAGGGGCGACCCGTTGCCACCCTTATGTACTTAAAGAGATGGAAGCGGCGGCTAACCCAGACCAAGAGCAAGGCGCACAAGCATTTGATAACCTGCTGTTTAAACACATTGGTCATGCCACTAAAAACAGCATCATGGGGTTTGTGAATGCGTTAACCGGCTCGCTGACTAACCGTGCACCGGTTAGTGGTGAAACGGCCAAATACTATCGCCACCTGACTCGCATGAGTCGTGCACTGGCGGTAACCACCGATGTGGCGATGTTGTCACTAGGCGGTGAGCTAAAACGCCGCGAAATGCTTTCAGCGCGCCTTGGTGATGTACTGAGTCACCTTTATATGGCATCGGCAACCCTGAAGCGCTATGAAGATGAAGGGCGTCCAAGCCAAGATCTGCCAATGGTGCACTATGCGCTGCAATACTGCTTAGCCCAGTGTGCCAAAGCCTTTGATGGCGCCTTTAACAACTTCCCGGCCAAAGGCGTGGGTCGTAGTTTACGGGTGCTACTGTTCCCATTAGGCATGCGTTATACGATGCCGTCCGACAAACTGCTCAACCAGATCGCCGAGCAGTTAATGACCCCAAGTGCAGAGCGCGACCGTTGGACGCATCTTTGCTATGTTGGGGAAAAAGCCGACGATCCGGTGGCGGTAATGGAACGTGCCTTCACAGCCATGTGGGCGTGTCGTGATACCGAAAAAGCCCTGATCAAGGCAGTAAAAGCCAAGAAAATCAATGGTAAAGCCAGCCTGGCCGACCGTTCACAACAAGCGGTAGAGCAAAATATTATTACCGCCGATGCGCGTGAAAAATTGCTTGAGGCCGATGCGTTGCGTGCTTACGCCGTACAAGTGGATGATTTTGAGGCCGATTGGTTTACCTCAAACCAGTTACAAGGGGGCGCTATCGACAAAGCCAACCCAAATAAAGCCGCTTAAACGCTGTGATTACGCTAATGAAAAGCGTCTGTGATGAGCAGACGCTTTTTTGTTGGCTCGCTCATGGAACCGATTTACACTGCGATCTTGCCCACTATTTTTGCCTGCAACACCTCCAACCACTGGGTATTTTTGCCCTTTTTCCATAAAAGGGGATGCATAGGCAGGCGTTAGTATTTATCCTAGCCTCAATTTTGTGAGGGACGTTGAATATGATCATCAAACCTAAAATTCGCGGATTTATCTGTACAACCACCCATCCAGTGGGGTGTGAAGCGAACGTAAAAGAACAAATTGACTACACCAAAGCGCAAGGCCCGATTGCCAATGCGCCAAAACGTGTGTTGGTCGTGGGTGCATCCAGCGGCTATGGCTTGTCCTCACGCATTGCAGCCGCCTTTGGTGGCGGCGCAGCAACCATAGGCGTGTTCTTCGAAAAGCCAGGCACCGAGAAAAAGCCAGGCACCGCAGGCTGGTATAACTCAGCCGCGTTCGACAAGTTTGCCAAGCAAGAAGGCCTGTATTCAAAAAGCCTGAACGGCGATGCTTTCTCGCACGAGGCCAAGCAAAAAACCATCGATTTGATCAAACAAGACTTGGGTCAAATCGACATGGTGGTTTACTCACTGGCCTCGCCAGTCCGTAAGCTACCTGACAGCGGCGAGCTGGTGCGTTCATCACTCAAACCTATCGGTGAGACGTACACCTCAACTGCCGTCGATACCAACAAAGATCAACTTATCGAAGCGAGCGTCGAGCCTGCTACTGAGCAAGAGATCCAAGACACCGTCACTGTCATGGGCGGTGAAGACTGGGAACTTTGGATTAACGCACTCAATGACGCCGGCGTATTGGCCGAAGGCTGCAAGACCGTCGCCTACAGCTACATTGGCACAGAGCTCACTTGGCCAATTTACTGGGAAGGGGCACTAGGCAAAGCCAAAATGGACTTAGACCGTGCCGCCAACGCGCTAAACCAGACGCTTGCCACCAAAGGTGGTAGCGCCAACGTCGCCGTATTGAAAAGCGTCGTGACCCAAGCGAGCTCGGCTATTCCCGTTATGCCGCTTTATATCGCCATGGTGTTCAAAAAGATGCGCGAAGAAGGGGTCCATGAAGGCTGCATGGAGCAAATCCATCGCATGTTTACTCAACGCCTCTATCAAGCCGATGGCAGCGAGCCTGCCGTTGATAGCGAGCGTCGCTTGCGTTTAGACGACCTAGAGCTACGCGAAGACATTCAGCAGCACTGTCGCGACTTGTGGCCGCAAATCACCACTGACAATCTCACCGAGCTAACCGACTACAACGAATACAAAGCCGAGTTCTTGAAGCTATTTGGCTTTGGCGTAGACGGCGTAGACTACGACGCAGACGTGAGCCCATTGGTAGAATTTGATGTCGAAAACATCTAAAACTGTTTAGAAAACAGACGAAAGAGGTCAGCCAAACGCTGGCCTCTTTTTTATTGCACGAAAGCTAACCAAACAAACCAAAATCGTCGCTTTTTACTTTACAAGCGAAGCCTAAGCCAATAATATACGTCGCGTTCCGGAGAGATGGCTGAGTGGTTGAAAGCACCGGTCTTGAAAACCGGCAAGGGTTAATAGCCCTTCTAGGGTTCAAATCCCTAT
>NZ_MUFH01000015.1:0-23821 GCF_001996115.1 Salinivibrio sp. MA427 | reverse complement strand
CCATATTAGAAATAGCCCTACTCTCTCGAGTGGGGCTTTTTTTATGCTTGCACCGACACCCGTGCCGGTGACCTTGCAGGCCGCGATCTATTCCGCCTCCGGGCACCATATTAGAAATAGCCCTACTCTCTCGAGTGGGGCTTTTTTTATGCTAATCTATGTGCTAATTCTTTCTCCTCATGATTTCTCATCTCATGGAACGAGTGCCGTATCCACATGTCAGCTAGCATCAAACTGTCTACAAACAGACTTCAAGCCGGTCTTTATATCAAACTCCCCTTAAAATGGCGTGAGCACCCTTTTATGCTCAACCGCTTTCAAATCGAGAGTGACGCCCAAGCTAAGCTGATACGCTCTCTACCCACGAGTTTTGTTTATTACTATCCAAATAAAAGTACCGCCGTGCCCTTGCCTGCGCTGGCAGAAAAAAAAGAAAATCCAGATGAAATTGACCCAAACGCGGTCAGCCGAGACAAAGAGGCAATGGAGCGAGAAAAACAACAGCGCATAGAAGAACAGCGTCGCTTTCATGCTCGGATCCAAAAAGTACAGAAACACTATCAGCGTTCAATGGCACAACTACGTGCTATCAATATGAAAGCCTCAAACCGCCCTCAGGCAGCCAACGAGGATGTTCGTATGCTGGTTGATAGCATGATGCTATTTGGCAGTGAATCGAATGTTACCTTGCATCTGATGGATGATCCGACATTGGCGGAAGATATGTATGCGCACTCGCTAAACGTTGCCGTCTTAGCTTTGATGGTGGCACGCAGTCATGGCTATAACAACGATCAGATTCGCTCCCTTATGACAGGCGCGATATTGCATGACATTGGGACCAAAAAAGTCCCCTCTGCGATTGTCCGTAAAAAAGAGCGTTTAACCGACCCTGAAATGAACTACTACCGTCAGCACGTGAACTATGGCGCGGAATTAGTAACAGACATGGACGAATGCACGCCCGAAGTCGAGGCTATCATTGCTCAACATCATGAATTTGCCGATGGCAGTGGGTTTCCAAAAGGTCTGAATGGTGATGAGATTGAGGAGCCTGCGCAGATTGTTGGCATGGTTAACTTTTTCGATCGCTTATGCCGCCCACAGTTTGGTGCGCCCGCTCGTATGCCCTTTGCGGCTTTGTCTCACTTGTTTAAAGAGAATAAAGCGAAGTTTAATCCGCGTCTGCTAGCGTTATTCGTCAAGATGATGGGCGTCTACCCACCCGGTACAGTGGTTAAACTCTCTAATGAGGAAGTCGGTATTATTATTTCAGTTAACAGCACCGCACTGCTCAAACCAAATGTGATGATTTATGATCCCGACATTCCGTCGGATCAAGCGACCATTATTGACATGCGTGATAGTGAACTAGAGATAGACACGGCCGTGCCTATCTCTAAACTCCCTGAGGAGGTGAAAGCGTACTTAAAACCAAGGACACGTATTTCGTACTTTATGGATGCAGACAGTTAGTGATTCGCGGTCTCTGTCTTGTCCGCTTTTTCCGTCGCACGCTGTAAATCGACCATGAAGTTATCAATCAAGCGTGTGGTACCGAGGTAGGCCGCCACCAAAATAACCGCTTGGCGGCTATTATCAGTGATCGTCCCTAGCGAGTCAGAATCGCGGATGTAGAACTCGTCGGGCTGAAGACCCGCAGCACGCAGCTGATCGTGCGCATCCTCAATCAGATCATCCAGATCACGCCGTCCATTACGCATTTGCGCACTCATCCAACGCATCGTTTTTGCGAGCACAGGGGCACGCTGGCGCTCATCCACGGTTAAATTGTTATTGCGAGAGCTCATGGCTAAACCATCGCTTTCACGCACGGTTGGCACACCAATAATATCAATCGGCATCGCCATATCTGTAACCATTTTGCGGATGACAGCAAGCTGCTGGAAATCTTTTTCCCCAAAACACGCTACATTAGGCTGCACGAGGTTGAATAACTTAGTCACCACGGTCGCGACACCACGAAAATGGCCCGGACGAGACGCGCCCTCTAGCATGGATGAGAGTTTTGGTACCTCAACCGCTGTATGTGCCTCAAGGCCGTGAGGATAGAGGGTATCCGCGCTTGGCGTAAAGACAAGATCGACGCCTTCTTCACGCAACTTGGTTAAGTCATCATCCAAGGTGCGCGGGTAGTTAGCCAGATCGTCAGCGCGATCAAATTGCATGGGATTAACAAATATACTAACCACCACCACATCTCCCTGCTCTCGGGCTTTACGGACTAAGGTTAAGTGGCCTTGATGTAAGTTTCCCATGGTGGGCACAAACGCAATACGCTTGGCCGCTTTTTGCCACTGGCCGACGTGATCGCGCAGTGGCGCAACCTCAGAAATTATCTGCATACTCGGTCTCTCTATTTAAACGTGTGGGCGGGACCGGGAAATTCGCCGCTCGCCACTTCTTGCACGTACTTGGCCACCGCTTCGCGGGCATCACCTGTTTCTGCCAAATAGTTTTTCGAGAATTTGGGCATATAGTTAGCCGATACGCCAAGCATATCGTGCATGACCAAAATCTGACCATCGGTGTCACTGCCGGCTCCAATACCGATGACAGGTACCGAGACGGTGTCGGTAATCCGCTTGGCGAGTGACGCTGGCACGCACTCAAGTAGGATGATTTGTGCACCTGCCTGCTCTAGTGCAACGGCGTCGGCCACCATCTGTTCGGCTTTTTCATCGTCACGCCCTTGCACGCGAAAGCCGCCGAAGATATTCACCGATTGCGGTGTCAGGCCCAGGTGCGCGCAAACCGGCACCGCACGTTCAGTCAACATTTTTACGGTTGGTGCTAACCAGGCACCGCCCTCAATTTTGACCATGTTGGCGCCCGCTTTCATCAATTCAGCGGCATTCGTACACGCCTGCTCGGGGGTTGTACAGCTCATAAATGGCATATCGGCCATTAACAAGCTATTCGGGCTGCCTGCACGCACGCAACGCGTATGATAGGCCAAATCGGCAACGGATACGGATAAGGTATCGCTTTTCCCTTGTAGCACCATACCTAAGGAGTCGCCCACCAGCAAAACAGGGACATCCTGTTGCTCGAACAGCTGAGCAAAGCTCGCATCATAGGCGGTAAGGGATGCAAACTTTTGTCCTTGTTGCTTCCATGTGATCAGATCAGTAATTGTGATTTTTTTCATTGTGTCTCCCAAAGCCTGAAACTGGGGCCCACCGATTAAGCGTGATCGCAGATACGGGTTAAACCGTTACGATCCACGCGCGTCAGGCACGCGGCGAGCGTACTGCCATCCGGCAAGCACAAGTCGGGGGCGATGTCGGCAAGTGGATAAAGCACGAACTCACGTACTTTCATGCCGTAATGTGGCACCGTCAGTCGTGGATGCTCGATAACACGGTCACCATAAAGCAAAATGTCGAGATCTAAGGTTCTTGGGCCCCAACGTTCTGCTTTGCGTTCCCTGCCATAATCAAGCTCAATCGCTTGCGTGGCATCCAATAGTGTCAGAGGGTCAAGGTAGGTGTCCAGCGCAACCACTGCATTGACATAATCAGGCTGATCCGCTGGCCCCATTGGCCGACTGGTATAAAGAGAAGACACGGCCACCCAAGAACTTTGCGGCAGTGTTTTTAGTGCCGCAATCGCCTGTTGTGCTTTTTTTATCGGCTCACCTAGGTTGCTGCCAATCGCTATATACACTCGGTTCATGCGTCTGAGTTCGACTGCGGTTTGCGCCGACGCGGCGGCCCTTTACGACGGCGTGATTTAGGAGAGCGCGTGTTGCTAACCTTATTGATCGCACGCACCATTTTTTGACGCCCACCCTGATCGGCGCGTTGAAAGTCTCGCCACCACGCACACAATGCTTCCGTGTCATCACCTTCTACCGCACCGCGCATTTCTAGCAAATCAAACGCCGCGCGGAATTTTTTCTCTTCCAACGTTTTGAATGCGCGCGCTCCCGTACGACGGGTCATGCGCATTTGTAATTGCCAGACTTCTCGCACCATCGCGGTAAAACGGCGAGGGATGGCAACGGTTTTTACTTGTTCGTCAACAATATCACTCGCCGCTACCATAAAGGCATCGTAGTAACTTAAACCACTTTCAAACGCCATTTCTTCAGCACGTGTCACCAAGGGATACCAAAGCATCGCCGCAAATAAGAAAGCGGGATTGATGCGCTGATCGTTAGCAACGCGTTTATCCGTTGAACGTAACACCTGCTCAAGCATTTGTTCAGTTTGACTGGTTTGCGCTTCAGTAAAGTGGGCCGCGACCGCAGGGAAAAGCTGCTGAAATAAGTTGTACTCACGCAGCATTTGGTAGGTTGCAAGCCCCTGCCCCGCTTGCAGCAGCTTTAAGCTTTCTTCAAACATACGTGCCGCGGGAATGTCTTGTAATAAGGGCGCCAACTCAACCATCGGTGCCGCGGTTGCATCATTAATGGTCATGTCCAGCTTCACCGCAAAACGCACGGCTCGAAGCATACGTACCGGATCTTCTCGATAGCGCGTTTCTGGGTCCCCGATCAGGCGAACAACACGATTGTTTAGATCGTCCAGTCCACCGGCATAATCACGAATAGAGAAGTCAGCAATGTTGTAATACAGTCCATTAATGGTGAAGTCGCGGCGCTGCGCATCTTCATCAATGGTGCCGTAGACATTATCGCGCAGCAGCATACCGTCTTCAGAACGTGCTGTTTGCTTGTCTTTTTTGTCTGGCTCGCTTTTACCGTGATGACCTCGAAAGGTTGCCACTTCAATCACATCTCGTCCAAACAAAATATGGGCAAGGCGAAAACGGCGGCCAATCAGACGACAATTACGGAATAACTTTCGCACCTCATCCGGTGTGGCATTGGTGGCGATATCAAAGTCTTTGGGTTCGCGATCCAATAGCAGATCGCGCACCCCTCCGCCAACGAGGTACGCTTCATAGCCCGCTTTATGCAGGCGATAGAGCACTTTCAGCGCATTTTCGCTGATACCTTTGCGCGAAATGCCGTGTGCTTTGCGGGGGATAACTTCCAACTTAAGATCCTCAATTGCTCGTGTTTTACCATCACGATTCAGAACCTTACGGCAAAAGCTGGTCACTCGATTAAAGATAGCTCACCTCATATTTGATTGTTCGGGCCATGAAACAGCGGCATATAATATATCAGGGTGGGCCATTTTAGAATGCTGTCGTCACTTCCGTTTGTTTGGGTAAGTGCGTCAACGACCACGTATTGACCGCAAGATTTAGTAATTCAGTAGGCGTTGCCACCTTTTCCTCTGCGACTGCGTGTAAACCAAGAAACCGCATCGCTGCACGTAACGCAGGCAGCGGGGCTTGATTATCAATAGCTGGCGCACGATTTTGTTTCGATAGTTTTTGCCCCTCCGCATTTAATGCCAACGGGAGGTGCAGGTAGTGCGGCAGTCGCGCGCCTAACAGACGATATAATCCAATATGGCGTCCCGTTGGAACAATTAAATCCGCCCCTCGGACAATGTCTGTGACCCCTTGGTCAATATCGTCTAACACGACGGCAAGATTATACGCATAGAGCCCATCTCGGCGCTTAATGATAAAGTCTTCATTAGCCAATTGCTGATCAAGAGGCAACGAACCATGCAGTCGATCGTTAAACGCTAACACTTCAACCGGACTTTTTAGCCTCACCGCAGCGTGTTCAGCCGCTTTGTTTTTATCTCGGCACCAACCTGGATAGACGCCACCTGCCTGTTTAATTTGACGCCGTGTACACGTGCAATAATACGCGCGCCCTGACGCGAGCCAAGCATCAATTTGCGCCTGATAGTCACCTAGATGCTGGCTTTGATAACGAACCGCACCATCCCAATATAGGCCGTACGCCTCAAGCGTGCGCAGAATCTCACTGGCCGCGCCCGGCTTTTCTCGTGGCGGATCGATATCTTCAATCCGTACCAGCCATCGGCCATGATGGGCACGAGCATCTAAATAAGAGCCCAGCGCAGCCACCAATGAGCCAAAGTGTAAAGGTCCTGATGGCGACGGCGCAAAACGACCGATATAAGCAGCGTGCGATGTCATGATAAACGAATGAACTCGGGTCTCAGCGCCATGGGCGGATAATGAATAGCGCAAATTGTACGGGGATCTTGCATGAACACAAGCGTCTACAAACACAAAAAGGGAGCCGAAGCTCCCTTTTATTTTATGGGGTGATTACTATTTTGTGGGATGATAGCCGCCCGCGATATTTTTGCGCGCGACTCCCTCAGTGATGATTATCCCGCCATTTGCTTTTCTTTCAGCTCAGCGAGTGTTTTACAATCAATACATAGCTCGGCGGTTGGACGCGCTTCTAAGCGACGAACGCCAATCTCGATGCCACATGAGTCGCAAAAGCCAAAATCATCGTCTTCGATACGCTGGAGTGTCTTATCAATTTTCTTGATCAGCTTACGCTCACGATCTCGGTTACGTAACTCTAGGTTAAATTCCTCTTCCTGCGCTGCACGATCGACAGGATCGGGGAAATTTGCCGCCTCATCTTTCATATGATTCATGGTGCGGTCGACTTCTTCCCTGAGCTGATTACGCCATGCATTGAGGATTTTACGGAAATGCTCGAGCTGTGGCTCGCCCATATATTCCTCTCCAGGTTTCTCCTGGTATGGCTCTAATCCAGCTAAGGCCAGGATGCCCAGCGATTTCTTTTCTTTGCTTTCTGGCATTCAGCTTCTCCTAAAAAACCTTGACATGACACGTGTCTGTCAAATGAGGGCGCTATCTATAGCAGAAAGCCTTTAGGGTGGCAATCTTTGATTTACGCCCCGCAACGCCCAATGTGAACATGCTTACACTTTTGTTGTGTGAGCAACAAAAGGTACGGAATTAACCAGATTTAGCTCACTCGCTGACACCTGAGCTTGATAGCAAATGACTTCAACCCCCGAGGCCAGCGCATAATTGAGCAGCTGGTTATAATCCGGGTCGATATGGGGGGCTCCTGTGACTTTTTCAATCCCCGAGTGCAAAACAACAAACAATAAAACCGCGCGGTGTCCTTGTTCGACCATCGCAATAAGCTCACGGAGGTGTTTTTGTCCTCGCGTCGATACAGCATCAGGGAATGCGCCCCAACCATCACCCTCTAATAAAGTGACACTCTTCACTTCTATATAGCAGTCGGATTTGTCATCGTCACGTAACAGCAAATCAATACGGCTATTTTCGCTGCCATAGCGTACTTCTGTCTGTAATTGTGCATAACCGGCTAGTTCAGGGATACGGTCAGCTTGCACCGCTTCAACGGCCAAGGTATTGGCACGCGTGGTGTTCACGCAAATCCAATCTCCCTGCTGAGTATGATTGAGCTCCCAACTGTGTGGATACTTACGCTTCGGATTATTTGACGTCGAGTACCACACAGTATCTCCGGGCGTTGCACACCCGGTCATTGCGCCAGTATTGGCACAATGGATGGTCAGGCGCTCGCCATTGTCTAAGGTCACATCGGTCAAAAACCGTTTATAACGACGTACTAAGGTTGCCGACGCTAGTGGTGGGGAAAACTGCATCTGCCGTTCCTGCTGATGATTAACAAAGGCTGAATTGATGCAGGCATTGGTATAACGCCCGCCCCTCATTGTCTCGCGGTATCGATTCATCCGACGCGGAGGAAGACGAAGCATATAAGCCAAAGCGTTGACAGGCAAATGTCTGTGTTGGCAAAGGTGGCAGGTGTAAGGCTTGTTGATGCTTAACGCCACGACGCAAGGTAATATGCGGAGTAAACGCATGACTGTCCGCTTTAGCGTGCCAAACAGGTAAGGTTTGTAAGTGATGGGCTAGATCAAACAATTCCGGCGGGGGTTGGTTGAACGTCACACACGCAATTTTCGGCTGCTCCCATACTTCAACACCTGAGGTAGTGAGAGAAAACGCAGGCAGAGCTAGGTTACTTGCCGCGGTTTGGAGCGCAGGGAGCTTAGTATCAGGGACCTCACCCAAAAACGCCAAGGTGAGATGTAAGTTCTGATCGGGCACCGCGCGCGCCTCACCACAAAGATGATGGTTGTAGCGAACAAGTTGCTCCCGAGCGGCTTGATTGGTTTTCTCGTCCAAACCTAATGCGAAAAATAGTCGCATGGGCTCTCCTTTTACACTCAGTCCGTTAAAATAGCGGCTTTGATTCTGACACAAAGGGCAAATTCTTGTCTCAGCTTCCGATTGATACCGTGATTCCTGACCTTATCGCCGGGCTATCAACGCATCCACAGATCATCGTCTCCGCGCCACCGGGGGCCGGGAAGTCAACACGCTTGCCACTCGCGCTGCTTGAGCAGACAACGCGAGAGGGAAAAATCGTGTTGCTGGAGCCGCGTCGGCTTGCGGCGCGCAATATTGCCCGCTTCCTCGCCCATCATTTGAATGAGCCTATCGGCCAAACGGTCGGGTTAAGAATGCGTGGCGAGACAAAAGTCAGTGCTAACACACGATTAGAAGTCGTGACCGAGGGGGTGATGACCCGCTTACTGCAAACTGACCCCATGCTCGACGGTGTGAACCTGATTTTATTCGACGAGTTTCACGAACGCAGTTTACATGCTGATCTTGCCCTCGCATTAAGCTTAGATTGCCAAGCAGGATTACGTGACGATCTGCGCTTGGTCGTCATGTCCGCCACCTTAGATAATCAAGCCTTATGTCAGTATTTGCCCAACGCACTCACACTCGCCACTGAGGGGCGCAGTTTCCCGATTCATTATCAATATCACCCGCTTTCACGGCACACATCGTGGGCAAGTGCTGTTGCCAGTGCGAGCTTGGATTTTATGGCTCAGCACAGCGGCTCGGCACTGCTTTTTCTTCCCGGTATGAGCGCAATTCGACAGGTTCATGAGGCCATTAAAGGGCGCCTTGCTAATGACATGGATCTCCACTTACTCCACGGCAGCCTTGATATTTCAGCCCAGCAAGCGGCTATTTATCCCGCACCGGCTGGCATGCGCAAGTTAGTACTCACCACCAACATTGCTGAGACCAGCTTAACCATTGAAGGGATCCAGCTGGTGATTGATGCGGGGCTTGAGCGCATGATCATGCATCAAGCGCAAACAGGTCTTGATAAGCTGGTGACAAGACAAGTCACGCGCAGTGCTGCGATCCAACGAGCGGGCCGCGCAGGTCGCCTCGCACATGGACACTGCTTACGGCTTTATAGTGAAGAGCAATTTCAGCGCTTACCAGTTGCACCGACTGCGCCTATTTTGCGTGAAGATTTAACCGATCTTGCCCTCAATGTGATCCAGTGGGGCTGCGACGTCAAAGATTTACATTGGCTTGACGTACCGCCCACAAAACATTGGCAAGCCGCCTGTCTAAGACTGACACAATTAGGGCTGATTGATGCACGCCACGGATTAACCACCTTGGGGCAACGCGCAAGCCACTTGGCTGCCAGCCCTCGTACTGCCGCCATGTTGGCACGCGTTGAAAAAGCCGATACCTCGACGCTATCCACCGCGTGCTGGCTGGCGGCGTGGGCCGAAAAACCCATGACCTCGGGGGCCTCACTGGCACTTATCGACCAATTGCGCGTAGCGATGTCCTACAAAGACTATCAGCACCGCGCACAGTCACTAGCCCGTAGTGTTGGCATTGCCTTGCAACCTCAGTTCGATGATACCCTGCTGCCGCTACTGGCCGCTAACATTTGGCCAGATAGAATCGCACTGGCACGCGGAAAATCGGGCCGCTTTATGATGGCCAATGGCCACGGCGTCATCTTGGACAGCCAAGACCCACTCAGCCGCGCCGACGCCATCGTCATCTGTGATGTAATGGCCGGTGATCAGGGGGACAGTCGGGCCTATAGTGCGATTGCTATCTCACTGACTGCGCTTCAAGATGCGCGTCCCGATTTATTTAGCCATCGCGATGTGGTCGCATGGGATGATAAACGTGGCACGCTGAAAGCAGAAAAGCAGCAATGTTTGGGCGAATTAGTCCTCGCTTGCGAACCGCTCGACACGCTGAGTGCCGAGCAGCAAACACAAGGGCTATTGGATGCCGTTCGCCAAAAAGGCATTGATGCATTGAATTGGCAGAGCCCCAGCCAGTCCTTGCTAACGCGTGCACGCTGCGCCCAAGCATGGGGATTGGATATTGCGCTGCCGTCACTCAGCGATGCAGACTTACTCGCTTCGCTCGATACCTGGCTGGCCCCTTTTATTCATGACATGTCACGCTGGCAAGCGCTCCAGCAATTGGATCTCAAACCCGTGTTGGAAGCCTGGTTCGGCTTTGCGGTGACCAAGCAATTAAATGCGGCACTGCCCACACATATAACAGTGCCAACCGGGTCGCGTTATCCACTGCGTTATACCCCGGACAGTGCACCGGTACTGGCCGTGAAAATGCAAGAAATGTATGGACAGGCACAAACTCCAATGCTCGCCAACGGCCACGTTGCCGTGCAAGTTGAGCTGCTCTCTCCCGCCGGACGTCCATTACAAATTACCCAAGATCTCGCCGGCTTTTGGCAAGGGAGTTATAAAGAGGTGCAAAAGGAAATGAAAGGGCGCTACCCTAAGCACCTTTGGCCGGATGATCCGGCTAACCATGCGCCAACGCGTCAAACCAAACGCCATTTTAACCAGAGTTAATCGATTGTATGGCCGATAAAAAAACACGTTCACACGCGAGCAATAAAAAACGTTCATCACCGAAGCGTCAGCCGAACAAAGCCGCCGCCAAACCGAGCTGGAGCAAACGCTTGTTAAGCCTCGGATTGAAGTGCAGCCTGGTGGGAATCGCCGCCGTTGTCATGCTCGGTATTTATCTGGATGGTAAGATACAAGACCGTTTTAGTAGCGGCCAAATTTGGCAGCTTCCGGGCGTGGTATATGGCCGAGTGATTAACCTCTCRCCAGGTAGCGATGTATCACTCCTTCAACTGCGTCAGCAATTGGATGCGCTGAATTACCAAAAAGTACGCACGCCGAAGCGTCCTGGTGAGTATTCGGCCTCACAAACACGGCTTGAAATCATTCGTCGTCCGTTTGATTTTGAAGATGGCCCGGCGCCCGCACGACATGCGATGCTGAGCTTTGGCGATAATCAAGTCAACCAGATTACTGACGTTAGCGCCAACCAATCGCTAGGGCTTTTACGCATCGAGCCGAAATTACTGGGCATGATGGAGTCTGGCATCAATGAGCAACGCCTATTTTTACCCCGAGAGCGTTTCCCAGAGTTTTTAGTCGAGGCGTTACTCACCACAGAAGATCGAGATTTTTATCACCATGAAGGCGTTTCACCCACGGGGATCTTACGCGCACTCGTGGCTAACATTCGCGCCGGTCGTACCGTACAAGGCGGCTCTACCTTAACGCAACAGCTGGCTAAAAACCTCTTTCTCACCCGCGATCGCACCTTGTGGCGAAAAGCGCAAGAAGCCTACATGGCATTGATCCTCGATTTTCGCTACAGCAAGGATAAACTGTTAGAAGCCTACTTTAACGAAGTCTATCTGGGACAAAATCGCGGCGAACCCGTACATGGTTTTCCGTTAGGCGCGCGACTCTATTTTGGACGTCCGATTAGCGAGTTACGGGTAGACCAACTGGCGCTGCTCGTGGGGATGGTAAAAGGGCCTTCCTACTACAACCCGTTCCGCCACCCTGAACGCGCGAAAAGTCGTCGCGATCTGGTGCTACGACTGATGCTAGAGCAAAATCGACTGTCAAGCACCGATTACCAAGCGGCAGCCAGCCGTCCGCTTGATATTCAAAAAACGCCTACCCTATCGCGTCCTCAACCGGCTTACTTTGATCAACTCAAAGAAGAAATCCGTCACAAAGTCGGTGATAAATATGCCGCTGGCGCTGGGTTACGTATTTTCACCACCCTTGATCCTGTGTCACAGCAAGCGATTGAGCGTGCGGTGACCGAAAAGGTGAAGGCGCTTAAACATCGCGCAGGAAATCAACTAGAAGCCGCCGCCGTGATCGCAGACAGACGAAGTGGCGAGGTCCGTGCCATGGTGGGTGGCGCTCGCCCGGGCTTTGCAGGCTTTAACCGTGCCTTAAATGCGAAACGTGCTATCGGTTCACTCGCCAAACCTGCGGTTTATTTGACTGCATTAAATCAGCCTGAACGCTTTCAGCTCACCAGTAAGATTGACGATAAGCCCATTCGTTTAGAAGGCAGTCAAGGGAGTAGTTGGCAACCTCGCAACTATGATCGCCAATACCGCGGCACCGTGTCATTACTGACCGCCTTGGCAAAATCCTATAACGTGCCAACGGTCAACCTCGGCATGCAACTGGGGTTAGAAAGTGTGGTTAACACCTTTGGTCAATTAGGGGCAAAAACTGACACCATTCCACGCGTTCCCTCTCTGCTTCTGGGGGCATTTAGCATGAGTCCATTTGAGGTCACTCAAGTCTACCAAACACTGGGCAATGCAGGGCAAAGGGCCCCATTAACGGCTCTGAGGGCCGTTACTACCAAAGAAGGTCAAGGATTGTATCAAAACTGGCCCAAAGCGGAACGTGTTGTGCCTGAGCAAGCCGGTTGGCTGACCTTGTATGCGATGAAGCAAGTGGTGAAACAGGGAACAGGGCGTTTCTTGCAGCAACGTCATCGCCATGCAGCACTCGCAGGCAAAACGGGGACAACAGATGATAACCGTGATAGCTGGTTCGTCGGTATCGACGACAAAGAAGTTACCACGGTGTGGTTGGGCCGCGATGATAATCAATCGACAGGGCTCACCGGGGCCTCTGGTGCTTTACGTGTTTATGATGATTATTTAAACCGTCGAGGCGCGACACCCTTGGCACTCCCTTGGCCTGCCGACATCACCACCGTGGCGGTCAGCCAACAAGGTAGCCAATACGCGCTAAATTGTCGCGGTGAGACGTCGCTCCCCGTATGGGACATAAATGGCCAGTTTGCCAAGCGATGTCGCCAGCCGGATCCCGTCGGTTGGCTTAAAGGTTTATTTAATTGACACCTTGTCCACTCGATACGCGTTTGTATACCAAACAGCGAGCAAAAAAACGCCCCAGCCATACTGACTGGGGCGGTGTGGTATTTAGCTACGCAAGCCGGTACCTTTAGAAATCAAGCGCCAAGCCAGCGCGTATAAGCCGATAATAAACAGTAACAGCACCCCAAATGATGTCATGATCCCCACATCGGATACCCCTAAAAAGCCATAGCGAAACGCGTTAACCATATACACGATAGGGTTCAGCTTAGACACCCCTTGCCAAAACTCAGGCAACAGCGACAGCGAATAAAACACGCCACCGAGATACGTTAGCGGGGTCAGTATAAAGGTCGGGATCAGGCTGATATCGTCAAACGTTTTGGCAAAAATGGCGTTAATCAGGCCTCCTAACGCAAACACGGCAGAGGTCAGCGTCACCGTGGTGACCACGATAAATGGATGCGCGATTTGCAAATCCACGAAGAACAAGGACGTCATTGTCACTAAAGCCCCCACCGCTAAGCCACGGCACATGCCTCCACCAATATAACCGGCAATAATCACATAGTTAGGGATAGGCGCGACTAACAGCTCCTCGATATTATGCTGAAACTTGGCACTAAAAAAGGAAGACGCCACATTGGAGTAGGAGTTAGTAATCACTGACATCATGATTAAGCCAGGAACGATATACTCCATGTAACTGAAACCTTCCATCTGGCCGATACGCGACCCAATCAAATTACCGAAAATGACAAAGTACAAGCTCATGGTAATCGCGGGCGGGACCAAGGTTTGCACCCAGATCCGAGTAAAACGCGCCACTTCTTTATAAATGAGGGTACGAAATGCAATCCAATACAAGGCATTCATGCGTGCTCCTCCCCATTTTTCTGAATTAAGGTGACAAACAACTCTTCTAAACGGTTGGCCTTATTACGCATGGATAATACTTGCACTCCCTGTTGTGACAACTGCTCAAAGACCGGGGTTAATCCCATTGACTTGCTGACTTCCACCTCCAAGGTATTGGTGTCAGTGGTCTGCCAGTTCACGCCCTCAAGCGCATTGAGCTGATGCCCAGGTTGGAGGTCGAGAATAAAGGTCTCAGCATCTAACTTCGATAACAGCGCCTTCATCGAGGTATCTTCGACCAGCTGCCCCCGATTGATAATGCCAATATTACGGCACAGGGTTTCGGCTTCTTCCAGATAATGGGTGGTGAGAATAATAGTGATCCCTTGACGATTAATCTGGCTTAAAAAGTCCCACATAGAACGGCGCAGCTCAATATCGACGCCTGCGGTTGGCTCGTCCAGGATCAGCAAACGCGGCTCGTGCATCAAGGCACGGGCTATCATCAACCGCCGTTTCATTCCACCCGATAAATTACGCGCGGGCTCATGGCGCTTGTCCCACAAATCCAGTTGTGAGAGATATTTCTTCGCACGCTCTTTAGCTTGCGCTCGCGGCACCCCATAGTAGCCAGCTTGGTTCACCACAATTTGCTGCACTTTCTCAAACTGATTAAAGTTGAACTCTTGTGGCACCAGACCAATTTGCTTTTTCGCCTCCACCTTTTGGGTGTCCAAGTCATAGCCAAAAATACTGACCTGCCCTTGGGTTTTATTGACCAGCGAACTCAGTATGCCAATAGTCGTGGATTTCCCCGCGCCATTTGGCCCTAGCAGCGCATAAAAATCGCCCTCCTCGACCGAGAGCGACACGCCTTTCAATGCCTTCACATTGGACCCGTACGTTTTGACGAGATCCTTGATTTCAATTGCTTTCATAAGCTCCCGTTAAGATAAAATCAGCATCATGCTGTCTGACGCATCAATGTTGCTATGGTAACCGGTATTGGTCTGAGAAACACCGCCACAAAAAAAGGGTTAATCGCACCGAGGGCGGCGATTAACCACGATCCATGCTGTCGCGACTTTGCCTTTTGGAAATAAATGCGCGTTGAGAATAAATACGCTTTGGCAGTCAATACGCTTACGCAGGCATGACTTCGACTAATCGATTGGCCGCTTCGAGTGCAGGCTTACGCGAAGTGAAGATGTGCGCGTCACGCACCCAATCGCCAATATGCAGGCGCTGAAGTTGCTCTCGCGTTTCATCATGCGGGCAAAGTAAAAATACCGTGCAATTCGCTTCACGCGCATCTTTGATTGCGTTTTCCAATGCCAGCCCTACCGTCATGTCCAGCATAGGCACATCACTTAAGTCGAGGATCATCACCCGAAACTCACGGATATGAGCGTGCTGACGGGCAATGGCCTTTGAGACACTGAAAATCATCGGGCCAGACAAGTAGAAAAAGAGTACGTGGCCATTACTGGCATCTAAAAGCGCACGCTCTTCATCATTTAACGGCACCTCATCGTCTTCCGCATCACTGATGGCCCGTACCTGTTTTGCCTGCTCGCGACTTAATCGCTCGATCACCAGTAAGTTAGCAATAAAGACACCCAGGCCCACCGCGACAATCAGATCAACAAATACAGTCAACGCCATCACACCGTACATGATACCGGTTTGCTGCAAGCTGATTTTGTGCGCGCGATGTAGAAAGCTCCAATCGAGAATATTAAAACCGACATAAAGCGCAATACCGGCAAGCACAGCCATTGGGATCGGCGCAGTGAATGCCCCTGCCACTAACACGACTGCGGCTAAAATAGCGGCACGGAATATCCCCGATAACGGTGAACGCGCCCCGACTTGTACATTGACCACAGTGCCCATGGTAGCACCGGCCCCCGGCAGTGCGCCAAACAGGCCTGCAATCATATTGGCGACGCCCTGGCCGCGCAATTCACGGTCGGAATTATGTTCTTGGCGAGTCAGCGAGTCGGCAATCACTGCGGTCAGTAAGGTGTCTATGCATCCTAACGTCCCCAGCACCAGGGCATCAATGACCATGGTGGTAAAATGCTCTGCGGTGATATGAGGCACTACTAGCGAGGGTAAACCGGTCGGGATCTCACCAATACGGCGGATGCTCTCGGCATCAAAAAGCAGTACCGACACCAAGGTAATACTGACTAAGGCGACAAGCTGAGCTGGGATAAAACGACGATATTTGGCCGGAAAGTAAAACAAAATACCCAAGGTGAGCGCACCAAGAAAAACTTCTTTAATATCGGCATTGATCACTAAATCCGGTATCGCTGTCAGGGTGCCTAAGACGCCGCCGGACGGTGCCGCTTGCCCTAATAATGGCGCGAGTTGGAGCAAAATCAAGATCACGCCAATCCCCGACATAAAACCGGACACCACGCTATACGGCATCAAGGTTACGTATTTGCCCAGCCGCAAACTGCCAATCAGCACTTGAAACGCGCCCGCCATCATCACCACAGTAAAGCCCATGGCAAGGCCACCTTCGGGATAACGCGACATCATGGCGGTGAGTACCGCGGTCATAATGACTGTCATCGGCCCCGTGGGCTCTGATATCAGCGTCGAAGAGCCACCAAATAGCGACGCGAACAGCCCCACCAAAATCGCTCCCCATAACCCGGCCTCAGCGCCAGCACCGGAGGCAACACCAAAGGCGAGCGCCAGTGGTAATGAGATAATCGCGGTGGTCACCCCGCCGAATAAATCCCCCTTTAATGACAACTGCGCAAATCGTCCTTTATCAAACACGCACTACCTCGACTGCCGTTAAGATTATGATAGAGCGAACAGTATACGAATTTTCTCGTATTAACCTATCCGAGCAGTGGTTGAAAGCGTCACAGCGTGATCCGCTGGACGCGACCGATGTAAAAAAATGTGAATATTGATCTCAGTATATTTCACACCTCAAGAGTGCGGTATAGTGACGATTGATAACTTTGCCAACAGACTGAGTGAGCATGGCCCAGATAAAAGCGTTATTTGCCAACAATAAAGCCTGGTCAAAAGACATTCGTGATACGGATCCCCAGTTTTTTGCCGACCTAGCGAAAGAGCAGCATCCGGAATATTTGTGGATTGGTTGTGCCGATAGCCGTGTGCCTGCTGAGCGACTAACAGGATTAGACTCTGGCGAGCTGTTTGTGCATCGCAATGTCGCCAACCAAGTGATCCACACGGATTTAAACTGCTTGTCGGTAGTGCAATATGCCGTTGATGTGCTGCAAATCAAGCATATTATTGTCTGTGGTCATTACGGATGTGGCGGGGTGCATGCCGCGATTGAAAATCCCGAGCTGGGTCTTATCAATAATTGGCTATTACATATTCGCGACCTTTACCTTAAGCATAAAAGCTATCTGAGCCAATTGCCGCCCCAAGCGCGTGGTAATCGTTTATGTGAAATCAATGTCGCTGAGCAGGTTTATCATTTAGGCAACTCCACCATTTTACGCGCCGCCTGGGAACGAGGCCAAGATGTCAATATCCATGGCTGGTTTTACGACACTACTGACGGGATCTTACGCGATCTCGGTATGACAGCGAACAGCCGTGAATCGTTAGAGATACACTATCAAGCGGCGATGAGCCATTTGGTCCCCGGCGCCGCCACACATCCTCTCTATGAAAATTGACACAATGCTGACGCTATAATGCTTGTGCGCGGTGATGAATCGTCGTACAACACGACCATGACTCCGATCACACCTTCATCCCACGCTACGCATCGCTCTCTGCTCCTCTTGTGGCTGATGGCGAGCCTGATGCTGTTTGCGGTGATCGCTAATGCCGTGGCGAAATCTCATGTTTCACCGTGGCAGCCAAATCAGCAAATTCATGCGCTGCAACACACACCGGCCCTACTGTCGACCGCAAGAGCCAGCGTTGCACTGCCAGCCCCTTTATTGGATGACGATCCCCAACCGCCACATTTAGCCACCCTTTTTCCTCCCACGCACGTTAGCCTTGCTTGGCACCTCATCGCCTTTTTGTGCGTGCTTGGGGTGTATCTCTCCCGCCAATATCTTGCATTTTCGTTCCCCCGCCTCGGAGGCTGGCGAGAACACAATCTGCAATATCGCTTTATTCATTCGCGTTAATCGTTCGCTTTCCTGAAGGCCTGTGCGCCTTAATCCCCCAGTAGCGACATCGAGTTCACACTCGATGTGAGGTTTGCTGTGCACGATGCACAGCCAAGGAGAAAAAATGAATAAAGCAACTCCCGTTAATCGGTATGCGTTGTGGCACTATGCTGTATTGGTGCTGATGCTAATCGTACTCTCCATGCAGGCATTACCGAGCTTTTTTGGCGATCATCCTGTAGTGAGCGTGTCTCATCACTCTCACCACGCGCTGCAAGGCTGGCTAAACGCCCATCCAGAGGCCGTCAGTGAGGTACGTTATGACTCGCAAGGGAATGTCACCTTAATCACGCCCGATATTAGCCAGCAACAGAACGTACAACAGCAATTAAAAGGCGCCCTAGGTGCCGATGCGGAGATCACTCTCGATTATTTATCCGCAGCGCCCGCGTGGCTATCCCGCCTAGGCGCCGAGCCGGTTAAGCTAGGGCTAGATCTGCGCGGTGGCGTCCAATTATTACTGTGGGTCGACACCGACCAAGCACTGACCCATCAAGCAGACGCCTTGCTCCAAAGCCTCAATCTTTGGTTAGACAGTCAGCGCTTGCCGCCGACCGCGAGCCTCAACCAGCAGGATAAAACCACGGTGCAATTGCCGATGTTAAATGCCGCTGATCGTACCAAAGTGAGCGGTTGGTTTACTGAGCATTATCCTCAATGGCGCTTTACCAGTGCCACCCATCGCTGGCAAATGACAGATACCGAGCGTGAGGCCATGCGTCATCAAGCCGTACGTCAGAATATCGATATTCTGCGCAAGCGTATCGACGCGTTAGGCGTGGCCGAAGCCAGTGTGCAGCGTCAAGGCAAAGACTATATTCGTATCGAACTACCTGGCGTGCATGATCCTAAGCAAGCCAAAAGCGTGATTGGTGCCACCGCCTCACTCGCATTCTATGCCCTCGATCCTACCAGCCCTAAACCACTATACGATGCGCAGCACAATGCCGTCCCGCTCGCGCGCCACGCCATTTTAGGCGGTGAACATATTATTGATGCGCGCACCAGTGTCGATGAGATGCGGCGTCCTCAAGTCGACATTCGCCTGGATAAACAAGGTGGCGAGACCATGCTTGCGTTTACTCGTCGGCACTTGGGCGATCCAATGGCGACCGTTTATCGCGAGTACCAAACCAATGCGCAGGGCGATCTGGTGGCTCACGAGCGCGTGATCAACGTAGCGACCATCCAAAGTGCGCTCAGTGATCGCTTTCGGATCACGGGGCTATCGAGCCCAGAAGAAGCGCGTAACCTCTCGATGCTATTGCGTGCCGGCGCATTAACCGCCCCCATTAAAATCGTCGAAGAGCGCGCGATTGGTCCCACCTTAGGTGCTGAGAATATTAAAGCAGGCTTTTCCGCACTGGCTGTCGGCATGATCGGCATGGCTATCTTTATGGTGCTTTGGTATCGCCGTTTTGGCTGGGTGGCGATTGTGTCGCTTACTGCCAACCTCATGATGCAAGTCGGTCTTCTCGCGCTACTGCCCGGTGCTGTGCTGACGTTGCCAGGCATCGCGGGCCTTGTACTCACGGTAGGCATGGCGGTCGATACCAATGTGCTTATCTTTGAGCGTATTCGCGATCGCTTGCGAGCGGGCGCAAGCCTAGCCAATGCCATTGATACCGGCTATCGCGCGGCGTTTAGCACAATTTTTGACGCCAATATCACCACCTTGATTTCTGCGGCCTGTTTGTACGCCGTCGGCTCTGGCCCCTTACAAGGGTTTGCCACCACTCTGATTCTGGGGCTGTGCGCCAGCATGATAACCGGCATTATTGGCACCCGAGCCATCATCAATCCGATTTGGGGGCGTGATCGCCGCCGCGCGGTGACCATTTAAGGAATGAATACCATGAACTTAACCCAAGCCCGCTATACCAGCTTCGCTCTCTCCGCGCTGCTAATGACCATGAGCATCTGGGCGATTACTTATTATGGCCTGAACCTAGGCATCGACTTTACCGGCGGTATCGTGATTGACTTCGCGCTACCAAGCTTGGCTGGCAGTGATACGCTGATCCCAGCCCTGCACAGTCAGTTTGGCGATCTGGCCACGCTCAAGGCAAGTACCACGCAGGGACAGTGGCAGTTAGTGTTGCCCCACACCTCTCAATGGCAAGATCCTCAGCAGGTGATGGTACAAATCAGTACTGCGTTATCGATGCCAGTGAGTTTGATTCAAGCTGACGTAGTCGGCCCTCAGGTCGGTCAGGTCCTGTTTGAACAAGGTGGCTTAGCCCTGCTAGTTGCCTCGTTGGCGATCATGCTTTATTTGGCGATTCGCTTTGAGTGGCGACTCGCCCTCGCAGCCATAGGCGCGCTGGTACACGATGTCACCCTCACCTTGGGGCTACTCGCCATTCTCGCCGTGCCCATGGATCTCAATGTGATTGCCGGGTTGCTAGCGGTAATCGGTTACTCGCTCAATGACTCGATTGTGATCGGTGACCGGCTGCGCGATGTCCTAAGGGCCAAACCGAACCAATGTGTTTATATCAGCACCAATATTGCGGTCTGCGAGACCTTCTCGCGTACCTTGATCACTGCCGGGACGACGCTGTTTACCATCGGATGCTTGTTGATACTGGGTGGCGATGCGCTATATGGCTTTGCCCTAACGCTGTTTGTGGGGGTGCTCACTGGAACTTGGTCATCGGTCGCCGTCGCATCTTGCCTACAAGAAATACTGGGGCTATCGGCTTCGCATTATCAGCGTGCGCCAGAGCATGAGGGGACGTGCTAACCCACCGAATCCGCTATGTTTCCTACAAAAGTCGCTACAAAAAGTGCCTACAAAAAAACCGAGCAAGCGCTCGGTTTTTTCATTTATCGTAATAACCACCGGCCACTCTGTGATGACAGGCGTTACGCGTCGCTGCGGAGATTAATCCAATGGGATCACTTTACCGATATACGGCAAATGGCGATATTTCTGAGCGTAATCAATCCCAACCCCGACAACAAATTCATCCGGGATGGTAAAGCCAAGCCAATCGACTGTCACATTCACTTCGCGGCGCTCGGGTTTATCGAGCAGGGTACAAATACGTACCGAGTTTGGCTCACGCAGCGATAAGATTTCGCAGACTTTACTGAGCGTGTTGCCAGTATCAATGATATCTTCAACCAAAAGAATGTCTTTTCCTTTGATGTCATCATCCAAATCTTTAAGAATGCGCACGTCACGCGTGCTTTCCATGCTATTGCCATAGCTTGATGCGGTCATAAAGTCGACCGAATGTGGCAAGTCAATCGCGCGACATAAATCAGCCATAAAGACGAACGAGCCACGCAGCAACCCGACCAAAACAAGGTCGTTTGAGTCTTTATAATGCTCATTGATCTCGGCGCCCAGGGCTTTTACTCGCGCCTGTACGTCCTGTTCTGAAATCATCACTTCAACGGTGTGTTTCATATCTGCCCCGATGGTTTGTCCCCACGATCGCGGGGGTCACTAACAAAGGTGGCATAGTCTAGCACTAAATCGATTGCGGATCCCAGTCACGCCGGTTGTCAGCCATTTGCACCCGCACACTAGTTAACTATCACACTGATTGATAAGAAAAAATAATCCATGCCTGTCTTTTTAATAATGAATGACTTTTTTTGCAGACAAAATTACCGTTTTACGGCCCAGATCAGCTTTACGCCCGTTGTCAGACGATAAATAGCTGGTATAAACTCAATATCGCTAATAAGAAAATTGTTAGCACAAACAATAATTAATTTGTACAAACCAAAAATAAGTTGGCAGGTTTTAGGATGGCTCAATCAAATGAAAGAACAAGGACGCGACTGTCGCCGGAAAGACGTAAAGAGCAGTTATTAACTTGTGGTTTAGATGTTTTTGCGAAACGCGGTATTGGCCGCGCTGGGCACGCGGATATCGCAGACATGGCGGACGTTTCCGTCGCGACCGTCTTTAACTACTTTCCCACGCGCGAAGACCTTGTGGAAGAAATCCTTGCACAAACCGAAAAGCACTTTATTGCGTTGATTAATGAGTGTACCGAGCAAGATCAATCGATGCGCGGCGCATTAAACTGTATCACATCACAGATAATTGATACCGCACTCGCGGATAAAGCGTGGATGAAAGTCTGGTTTGAGTGGAGTACGTCGATTCGCGAGGATATTTGGCCACGTTTTGTCAAAGGCAGTCGAGATGCGGTTGATCAGTTCGAGAACGTATTTAAACGTGGCATCGAAAAAGGCGAAATGACAGATCGTCATCAACCCAGAGAGCTCGCCAGCATGCTAGCAGGGGTCTGCTATGTGCTATTTTTACAAGCCCACCAACAGCCCGATAAAGCGGCGCTTAACGCCATGGCCCAGCATTACATTGATGTATTATGCCAGCATGGCTAAACGCCATGGCACGATAGAAAGCCAACGTCACGTTGGCTTTTTAATGCGTCATCCATGCGCGTTAGGGATCGATAAAGCTCGGTCCATCATTGAACAAAACGGGCTCATGAGAACGAATATTTAAACGCACTTTTTCTCCGACCGACAGCGGCTCTCGAGCGTGAACCGACAACTTCTGCCCATGAATATCAATGGTGTAGCGGCTGCTATCTCCCATAAACTGCTGTGACAAGACCTGTCCCTCGCCCTGATCGTCTGCCCGAATACTTAAAAATTGTGGCCGGAGTAACCACCAATGCGGGCCGGGATGACAATGTACAGGACGCGGCCAAGGGCCAAGTGGCGTCTGCATTTGCTCTTGCTCAGACACGGTTACAGGAACATAAGACCCTTGACCAAGAAAGTCTGCCACAAAGCGGCTTGCAGGCTGATAATAGACCTCTGTGGTATCACCGAACTGTTCAATAAGGCCTTGATTCATTACGGCCAATTTATCGGCAAAGGCAAAGGCTTCTTCACGACTGTGGGTCACCAAAATCGCTGTCACACCCTGTGATTTAAAAATACGCCGGATCTCTTCAATCAAGTCGTGGCGTACCTGGGTGTCAATGTTAGAAAAAGGCTCATCCAGTAATAACAGATCGGGTTCATAGGCAAGCGCACGAGCAATCGCTACCCGTTGCTGTTGACCACCGGATAATTGATGCGGATAACGATCCCCAAGGTCAGTTAAATGGACCAATTTAAGCATGTCAGCCACTTTGCTCGCTCGCGCTTGAGTGGCCAACTGTGAAAGTCCAAACCCGATATTCTCTGCAACGGTTAGGTGCGGAAAAAGCGCATAATCTTGAAAGATCATACCGATATTACGCTGCTCAGGTGGCACAGAGTGATGCTCATTATCCATGACTTTACAGCCAATCGATAGCGTCCCTGCCGATAGCGGCATTAAACCTGCCATTGCTTTTAACAAGGTGGTTTTTCCGCAGCCACTGGCGCCGAGTAGGCAAACAATCTCTCCAGGTGCCACTTGCAGCGATAAATCTTTTAAGACAGGCGTGCCATTATAGCTGCAGGTCAGGTTTTTAATCGACAAGGCGCACTTCATTGATATTTCTGCTCCAATGACCGGTTAATCAAGATAAGCGGAATTAATCCAACCACTACCAGTAAAATTGCCGGTAATGCGGCGTACTCTAAGTGTTCATCAGAGGTAAAGTTGTACACATAGGTGGCCAGTGTTTCAAAGTTAAATGGGCGCAGTAAAATAGCCGCATTAAGCTCTTTCATCGACTCAATAAACACCAGCAGCATCGCAATAAGCGTACCACGACGAATTAAAGGCAGGTGCACGCGGCGAATGACCCCCGTGGTGGTGCAGCCCATGGTTCGCGCCGCCATATCGAGCGAAGGGGGGATTTTGGCC